>NZ_JAHZPH010000003.1:0-238956 GCF_019929365.1 Streptococcus oralis
AGCTCACAGCTCACAGCTCACAGCTCACAGCTCACAGCTCACAGCTCACAGCTCACAGCTCACAGCTCACAGCTCACAGCTCACGCTGATTATGTAATCAAGCGTATTTTTTGTCAAGCCCTAAAACAGACTTTTTCACATTTTTGTGAGAAGGTCTTTTCTGTTGTGTATGAAAGTGAGGGACTTGTATGAGTCAGACATTCGAAACAGCGATTCAACAAGCCCTACGAGAGGTGGTAGAAAGCTTTGATGAACAGTATGTAGCTGAGGGACTATTAAAAAAAGATGCTATTATAGTAGATTTAGATAATTATAAACCTGAGTTGGTTGAAAAGATTTTGACAAATGCAATTCTAAATGAAGCATTTACCGAGGATATTGCTGGTGCGACAATTTTGAAAATCAATGATATCATTCAAATGCTTGAGGTTGATGAATATTGGTCAAACTCTTACACGCGTTACACCAACAAAATCGGATTAGCGGTAAATAATCGCTATTTAGATGAAACAACAGATGTTGTCCTAAATTTCCCTTACAAAGATAGTATCTTAAAAGCTGGTATGACTAAAGATGATGTATCGAGGGAAGATGCTGAAGAATCCTTTTTAAATGAGATAGTTGCTAGAGAGGAGATTGATGTCCTCCTTGATGAAAAGATTTTAAAAAATGTTAAGAAATATGACAAAAACGGCTCTTCTCCTGTATCAGAAATCAAGGATATGGATAACCTGATTATCAAGGGAAATAATCTATTAGCACTCCACAGTTTGAAAAAACGATTTAGCGGAAAAATTAAGATGATTTATCTTGATCCACCTTATAATACAGGGAATGAGGATACATTCAATTATAATGATAGTTTTACGCGTTCAACTTGGTTAACTTTCATGAAGAATCGTTTAGAAATATCAAAAGAATTATTATCCGATGAAGGATTAATTTTTTTGCATATTGATGTAAGCCGAGCAAATTCCACTAGTATTGTAGGTACAGGAATGCAGCCATATTTACATATTCTGATGGATGAAATATTTGGAAGTAAAAACTATATTGCAACATTACATTGGAAGAAGAAAAAACAACCATCGTTTCTTAGTAGAGTTGCTGGAATAATGGAAACAATTATTGTATTTGCTAAAAACGAAAAAAATATCTCAAAATTATCAATAGAAGGTGCTACTGATACAACAAAACGTGTTGATAATGCAAGTAATAAGAAAAGCCAGAGACTGATTTCATCTGGAGTTGCTTATCAAGGTACAGATAAAAATACTATTATTAAAGCAGGAACTTACAAAAATAAAACAATGGAAACTACCTTTTTGGATGATATTGTTATAAAAGATGGTTTCACACAAAATTCTGTTAATGTTATTGCTCACTGGAGAACGTCTCAGGAAAATATTAATAACTATATTCAAGAAGGATTACTATATATTACTGCTTTGAATTCTTTTAGAAGGTTTTCAACGGAAGAAGAAAAAGGTAAACCTAAAGCAATTACTGATTTATTACTTGACTGGGGGCAGAATCAAGATGCAACAGATGAATTAAAAATACTATTTGGCGATAAAACTTTTTCAACTCCAAAACCAGAGAAGTTAATAGAAAATATAATTAAATCGAACACCGAGGAAAACGATATTGTCCTTGACTTCTTTATGGGTTCGGGAACTACTGCAGCAGTATCTCACAAGATGAATCGTCAGTACATCGGTATTGAACAAATGGATTATATTGAAACCGTAGCTGTCGAGAGATTAAAGAAAGTTATTGATGGAGAACAAGGTGGCATTTCTCAAGATGTTGCTTGGTCTGGCGGTGGTTCATTCATTTATGCTGAATTAATGGACAAAAATGCAACCTTTATTGATGCTGTTCTTAACTCTAAACATTCTGATGAATTAAAGGCTATCTTTGACGACATGAAAGCCACACTTGATTTTGATTTCAGAGTGGATTTACAAGAAGTCGACCAATCTATCTGGGATGAAGATTTTGAAATGCAGAAAAAAATTCTTGTGAAGATTATTGACAAAAACCAGCTCTATCACAACTACTCTGAAATTGATGATGAAACCATTAAATCGCAATTATCCCAATCAGATTATGATTTCAATAAGAGTTTTTATGGAGAGAAATGATGGTTAGAAAAGCAAAGAAAAAAGAACTGATCTTTGAACTCTTCGATGAATTGAAACAGCTGGATATAGATATTTTGAACGAACAGCATGGTTGGGAATTACCACAGTATATTGTAGAAAATCTCAAGCATGAACCACGTTCTTATCAGAGTGAAGCTATTCGCTATTTTCATTACACTCAAGCATCAGATACTTTCAAGTTTCGAAAACCAAGACAGCTGATGTTCAATATGGCAACTGGTTCGGGAAAGACTGATTTGATGGCTGGTTTAATCCTCTATCTTTATAAAGAAAAAGGGTATCAAAATTTTCTGTTTACAGTGAATACAAATGGTGTTCTGAGTAAGACCATTGATAATCTAACGAGTGCTCAATCTACTAAGTTTCTTTTCAATTCTAACTTAGAAATTGATGGGGAACATATCTTTATCAACCAGATTTCAGGAAGATTTCCAGATTTTCCTAATAAAAATGTAATTAATATTAAGTTTGTTTCAATTCAAACATTGACAAATGACCTCTTCACACAGGCAGAAAATATCATGTCATTAAAAGATTACCAGAAGACAAAAATGGTTATTCTGGCGGATGAAGCCCATCACTATTCTGCTTCTACGAAAAAGAAAAATAAAGCAGAATTGGAAAAAAGCTCATGGGAAAAAAGCCTACTTTCTCTTCTTCACGCACATGTTGATAATCTCTTGCTAGAATTTACCGCAACACTTGATTTTGACGATGAGACCATTTATCAAAAATATCGAGATAAGATTATTTACCGTTATACCTTGGATTCATACATCAAAGAACGATATTCAAAAAATGTAAGACGCATTCAAACGGGGAATTCCAACGAAGATAACATGCTTAGTACCGTTCTTCTGAGTGAATATCGTCGCAAATTTGCTCTAGAAAAATTTGGGATTGAGATAAAACCAGTCATTCTTTTCAAATCACATAAAATTGATGCTTCCTATGAAGCAAATAAGCTATTCAATGAGATGATTGATAGTCTGACTGTGGAAAGTTTAAGGTCGTTCCTTATTTCACAATTGAGAAGTGTATCAGAAGAGCAAAGCCATACTCTACAGCTAGCTTATCAGTATTATCTCGAAAAGGATGATCTTTCAACTGTTGTTCGAGAAATTAAGCGTGGTTTTTCACCAGCTAGAATTCTAAATGCAAATGATTCAGATAGTGGCTCAAAAGGGTTGCTAGAAACAGGACAGTATCAAGCCCTCAATTCGCTTGAATCGCCCAATAATCTGTACCGTGTAGTCTTTGCCGTAGCAAAATTAACAGAAGGTTGGGATGTCCTCAATCTTTACGATATCGTTCGTATTAGCAACTTGGGAAAAATGAATGATAAAAGAGATGCTAAATCAACCAATTCCGAGGCTCAGTTGATCGGACGTGGGGCGCGATACAATCCTTTCTCCTTAAATCAAAAGATTTCTTACCAAAGACGATTTGATGAATCAGATGAAACAGCAAGTCTTTTGTTGGAAACACTACACTACCATACCCTTAATGAACCGCAATACATCAAGAATTTGATGGCATCACTTGACAAGATGAATCTTGCGACTGGGACTGATGAAAAAAATCCTCCAATTGAAATCAAACTGAAACCCTCTTTCAAGAAAACCCAAATCTTTAAAACAGGTAAGCTTTACTATAATGAAACTGAGGAAATTCCTGACAGTCACTATGTAAATTTACGTGCATATGGTATTGAAATTTCTAAGTTAGCCAATGTAACCTATTTTAAATCCACCTATGAAACAGCTTACCTTTCAGCTGAAGCAATAGAGTTAAAAACGTCTCAATTGAGGGGAATTGATATTCGTTATTTTAGAAAATCAATTAGCCGCTCTAACTTTTTCCGATTTGAAAATCTGAAAAGATATCTTCCAAATCTCAAGTCTATGGAAAATTTTTGGGGTGAAAATTGGCTAGATTTGCAAAATCTTACACTCTCTGTCACAACAGAAAAAGAAACCATTGTAGAAGATTTTTCCGCTATGGAAAAGCTGAAAATTGTTGATAACTTTTTTAACCTACTGGCTGCCCAAATAAAGGCAGGTTATCGCAAAGCAAGAGGTACGAACCGCTTTATCGGATATCCAATTACAGAATATCTCGTTGATTATCGCAAACGAATACCTAATTATGATACGGCTAAACAGAGTAGTTCCTTCATCGAACAAAAAGTAGCTAATATTAGTTTTGAAAAATTTGACTTTTTTGCTTACCAATCTGCTATAATCAATAGAAATGAGGAAAATCTAGTTAATGCTATCGCCAATCATATTGATGAACTAAGAGAACAATACGGTGATGTTTTCCTCATTCGAATGGACGAAAACATGCTAAAGGGGACAGATAAAGTTGAACGATTGAAATTGCACCAATTTGAAGAGAATCCACGGGAAATCAATTTTTCAGGGTTTCAACCAGACTTTATCCTACTTCTTCAAAGTAAGGATTACTATCTTCAAATCTTCATCGAACCCAAAGGTGAACAATTGGCAGAAAAAGATAGATGGAAGGAGGAACTCCTTTCATACATCAACGACCATCAAGAAGATTTGATTTTCGAAGATGAAATTGATGGAGTTATCATTAAAGGACTTAAATTCTATAATCAAGAGAATAGTAAACAAACACTCAATCAATTAGCACAGATAGCTCTTGAAAAACCACATTTTGGTGGAAATATTAGGCTGGACTTATTCTAAGTATCAAAAAGACGATTTCCGCTTGGATAATCGCCTTTTTTGCTATTTTATCTTGTACTTGGTATAAACTAGTATATATTCCACTAGATAGTATGCTCTATCTCTTGTACCAAAACTATAGTCCCCATTAATCAGTGTGTAGTTGCCATATTCTTTCATTTGAATGGAAGTTCTATCTGCACTATCAAAAATCGTTCTTTCTGTTCTTTTGATTCCCTCTGAGTTTGGGACTGATCCAGCCTAGCATAGCAATAATACTTGATTTCTTTTCAGGATAAATAACTTAGTTACTAATACAGTAGCTCTTTACTCAAGGATACCAAGACAGAGCAAAAAAGCCTAGATCAACTAGACTTTCTCAGTTTATTCTACTGTTACTGACTTGGCAAGATTACGAGGTTTGTCCACATCAAGGCCACGGTGAAGTGTTGCAAAGTAAGCGACCAATTGCGTTGGTACGACCATTGAGATTGGTGAGAGGTAAGGGTGTACGGTCGTCAGAACGATATCGTCTGTATCTTTGGCAACATTCTCTTCTGCGATAGTGAGGACTTTGGCACCACGAGCAGCTACTTCTTGGATATTTCCACGAGTATGGTTGGCAAGGACTGGATCTGACAAGAGAGCCAAAACAGGCGTTCCTTCTTCAATCAAGGCAATGGTTCCATGCTTGAGTTCCCCTGCCGCAAAACCTTCACACTGGATGTAAGAAATCTCTTTAAGTTTGAGACTTGCTTCCATGGCTACGTAGTAGTCTTGACCACGTCCGATATAAAAGGCGTTACGAGTTGTTTCGAGAAGCTCTCGAACCTTGACATCAATGGTTTCTTTCTCAGAAAGAGTTGATTCGATAGACTGAGCCACGATAGACAACTCACGAATCAGATCAAAGGCTTGTGCTTTAGCATTGCCATTTGCTTCACCGACTGCTTTTGCAAGGAAGGCAAGAGCTGCGATTTGTGCTGTGTAGGCCTTGGTTGAAGCCACGGCGATTTCAGGCCCTGCATGAAGAAGCATGGTATGGTTGGCTTCACGTGAAAGAGTTGAACCTGGCACGTTTGTCACTGTCAAGCTTGGGATGCCCATTTCATTGGCCTTGACCAAAACTTGACGACTGTCAGCTGTTTCACCAGACTGACTGATAAAGATGAAAAGTGGTTTCTTGCTGAGAAGTGGCATACCATAGCCCCATTCAGAAGAGATTCCAAGTTCCACTGGTGTATCCGTCAATTCTTCCAACATCTTCTTAGAAGCAAATCCTGCATGGTAAGAAGTTCCAGCCGCAAGGATGTAGATGCGGTCAGCGTCTTGAACAGCCTTGATGATAGCTGGATCAACCACTACTTGACCCGCCTCATCTGTGTAGGCTTGGATGAGTTTACGCATAACTGTTGGTTGCTCGTCAATTTCCTTGAGCATGTAGTAAGGATAAGTTCCCTTACCGATATCAGACAAGTCAAGCTCGGCAGTATAGCTAGCACGCTCACGACTGTTACCATCATAGTCTTGCACTTCAACGCTATCAGCCTTGACGATTACCAACTCTTGGTCATGGATTTCCATGTATTGGTTGGTTTCACGAATCATAGCCATAGCATCTGAGCAGACCATGTTATAGCCTTCTCCAAGACCAATCAAAAGTGGTGATTTATTTTTCGCCACATAGATGACTTCAGGATCTTGTGAATCAATCAAGGCAAAGGCATAAGAACCACGAATGATGTGAAGGGCTTTTTTGAAGGCTTCAAGAACTGAGAAACCATCTTCTTCAACAAATTTACCAATCAAGTGAACGGCGATTTCTGTATCTGTTTGCCCCTTAAAGTGGTGACCTGCAAGGTATTCTTCCTTGATTTCAAGGTAGTTTTCAATCACCCCATTGTGCACCAAGACAAAACGTCCAGTCTCAGAGCGGTGTGGGTGAGCATTGTCCTCAGTTGGTTTCCCGTGAGTCGCCCAACGCGTATGACCGATACCAGTTGTTCCCTCAACACCAGCTGTCTTAGCAGACAATTCAGCGATACGGCCAACAGCCTTAACTAGATGATTTTCAGCACCACCTAGGACAAAAATTCCCGCAGAATCATAGCCACGGTATTCGAGCTTTTCAAGCCCTTGAATCAAAATATCAGTTGCATTTGTGTTTCCAACAACACCGACAATTCCACACATAGTATATACGACACAGACCAGCTGTGCTTTCCCCTTAAATTGGTATAGTCTGATTTTCCTTTTACAGAACCAGCAAAGACAGTATATACTTGTTTTTCTCACTTGTCAAGCATAAAAATTGGTATAGCTTTTTAAAATGCCATCAGAGCAAGATTTCACTTGAGAACTGACAAGTAGGATTCGATTACTTATAATAAAGAGAGGAGGTAGTTACCATGTGGTTTTTCTTCGCACTTTTATCTGCTGTCTTTGCAGCCTTAACTTCTATTTTAGCCAAGATTGGGATTGAGGGAGTTCCATCCAATCTAGCAACAGCCATTCGTACGGTCGTCGTCATTCTTATGGCTTGGGCTATGGTTTTCTTGACCAATAGTCAGACTGAGATTGTCAACATCAGTAGAAAAAGTTGGCTCTTTCTCATCCTGTCTGGTTTGGCAACGGGTGCCTCCTGGCTCTGCTACTACAAGGCCTTGCAGATGGGCAATGCGACTGAGGTATCTGCTGTCGATAAATTCAGTCTCGTCATCACACTCATTTTAGCCTTTTTCTTTCTACAAGATGTCCTGACATTTAAAACAATCATTGGCTGTATACTGATTACGATTGGGACCTTGGTGATGATTTTGTAATCATCTCCCTCTCCATATATGACCTCCCCAAAAAGTTAGATAGCTTTTTGGGGTATTTTGTTATGTCTAAATTATAAGTAGAGGAAATCAGCTTCAAGCGTCTAGCAAAAAGGAGAGAACCAAATTGGTTCCCTCCAAGATGTGGTTTTTCATCATCCCACTACACAGTTGACAAAAAACTAATTATCTCAGATAGCTAACTTCGACTTGAAATTTTGCCTTTCCAAATCTGAATGTGGTAAACCGATGACCGACTTTTGACTAATCTAAGAGCATCATGGAATCAATAAACAATTTCTTTGTGAAATAACCATTTTTAATTAAGTAAGCTGTGTATTTTGCTCTTGTGACCATTTGATCATACTCTTCTTCCGTACATTCCTGAACCACGCGGCTAGCTTCTTCCAAGCTGGACACGACAAAGCCCAAACCTTTCTCACGGATATAGTCTACATTAGAAAGATAGTCTGGCACAACCACAGGAATACCCGCGGCCAGATAAGTTGTCAACTTATAAGAAACATTTTCTTTATAGTAGTCACGCTCTTCCGCAGGATTTTCGGAATTTCCCCATACTAGGCCAAAACCTCCTCCTTTAGACAACTCCAACAATAATTCCTGCTGAGTTCGCCACCCTTCAAGATGGACTTTGGAATAATCTACTCCCTCTGCTCTCGTAGCATAAACATGAAGGGGGGTACTGTGTTTCCAGTCAACAATATGTGGAAAACGAGATGGGTCTCCTGAGAAGATTAATTTTTTCTCAAACTTTGGAGTATAGAGTTCCAAACCATGGGGAAGATCCCAGAGTGTTTGAACAACGTAGTTCTTGACGGTTAATCCCTCTGAAACGAGTTTCTGGTACATTTGTTCGGATGGTACTACCACCACATCACATTTATTATACATGTCAATGTGGGCCTTCATAAGATAATAATTGCTCTCAAACATTAGTGGCTGAACGTCATGGATAAACATCACCATTTTCACATGAGAAAGCTTTAACTTTTCTACCAAGTGGTTGTCCCATTCAACACTATTCCATGAAGGAGATTGGAAAAAAACGACATCTCCATAAGATACCCCCGCGACAATTCCATCCATCCGCGAGTTCAGTTCTTCCCACGGTTCATGGCTTGCATCATAAAAATATATCCCCAGTTCGTTAACTCCAAAGTCTCGAACAATTTTCATGACATTGTTCTGCGCCATCAAGGCAACACTCGTTGATGCTTGCCCAAATAAATTTGTGAAATGTACTTTCATTGTTTTCTAAATCCTCGTCTCAGTAATTTCTCTAAACATTGTATCATAATTTACGACTTTTCAAAAGCGTTTACATGCCAATTTTCAAGCTCAAGTTAGTTACTTGGGATAATTTTCCAGGAGTCTTGTCTTCCAAGAACAATAAAGATAGCCTTAATAGACGTTTTTCTCACTCAATCTCACAAATTCGGTATCTTTGTTAGCTATGATAGATTGAATGAGTTGTTCCTGTTGAGTATATAATTTTTTGCATCTTTAGATTTCTCTGCTCATCTTGTGATGATTACAAACTCACATATAGAATTCTTATGTAATCAAGTCACTAACTTCTTTTCAAAGATTTGAGAAAGTGAGATTTTTCCATTTTTCTTGCCAATTTTTCTTGGACAAGCGCTCTTGATAGAGCTTTATCCGGTCTTCATTTTCTAAGAAATGAGGAGTTGGAGAAACTTGAAAGTTCAAAATATCCTCTAAACCATAGGGCGCGAAGAGCTCTAAAGTTGCATCAGCATGCAAGCGAAGCCCTATCGCCGTACAGCGCTCCGGATATTTACTCATGGCATCACGAGAACTCGTGTAAGGCGCAGTGTGGGGACTGTGCTGATGCATATAGACTTGATTTTTCAACTCCCACTGATACTGAGGGAAATCTTCTCTCAGCTTGTTCTCTAGGGATACTGTTTCCTCATAGGAAATATCTGGATCAAAGAAAATCACATCCACATCCGTTTCACGGTCAAAAGCTGGTTTCTCTGACAAGAGATTCCAGATGAAATTTCTAACCGAACCTGCTGCCAACCACGAGTCTTTCAGACCAAGATTACGGATGATGGTTAAGATTCTCATCAAATCTGGATTTTCTCTGAAAGCCTTTAGAATTTCGTGCTCATTTTTCACTGTATTCATAACCTAAATGCTCATATGCTTTAGCTGTTGCAACCCGTCCAGACCGTGTTCGCATGATAAAACCTTTCTGAATGAGGTAGGGTTCGTACATATCTTCAACCGTTTCGCGCTCCTCGGCAATATTAACGGAGAGAGTTCCCAGCCCGACAGGACCACCACCGTACATCTCAATCATGGTCCGAAGGATTTTTTGGTCCACATAATCCAAACCTTCATGGTCAACATCTAGCATAGTCAAGGCCTTATCGGTAATCACATCATCAATCAAGCCGTCCCCCATAATCTGGGCAAAGTCGCGCACGCGCTTAAGGAGACGATTGGCAATACGAGGAGTTCCACGACTACGTAAAGCCAACTCCGAAGCTGCCTCATGGGTGATTTCCATCTCAAAAATATCTGCCGTCCGCTCAACAATCTCCGTCAAGTCATCATGAGCATAATACTCCATATGACCTGTAATCCCAAAACGTGCTCGTAGAGGATTAGAAAGCATCCCCGCACGTGTCGTAGCCCCAATCAAGGTAAAAGGTGGCAAGTCCAAATGGACACTGCGACTGCCCTCTCCAGCCCCAATCATAATGTCAATGTAGAAGTCCTCCATAGCACTATAAAGCACCTCTTCCACCGACATGGGCAAGCGATGAATCTCGTCAATAAAGAGGACGTCTCCAGGCTCCAAATCATTCAAAATCGCTACCAAGTCACCCGCTTTTTCAATGACGGGACCAGACGTTTGCTTGAGATTGACTCCCAGTTCATTGGCAATGACAAAGGCCATGGTCGTTTTCCCCAAACCTGGAGGCCCAAATAAGAGTACATGGTCCAGCGCTTCATCCCGCATTTTGGCAGCTTCGATAAAGATTTGTAGCTGGTCCTTCACCTTATCCTGTCCGATATATTCGCGTAAGTATTGAGGACGGAGGGTACGTTCTACTAACTCCTCGTCCCCTATTATCTCATTATCTAAAATTCTACTCATGTTCCTATTATAATACAAAGGAATTAATTCCGCTTGTTTTGTGGTTCTGTGTTTGTTGAAATAAGTCTTAAGTTACTAAAAATAAAGTTATTTTGTATCGTTGGTTTCCGATTTGTTGCCATCTTGTCTTTTTTGCCATGGCCATTTGAATTTTTTATTGGACTTTTTGAATTTGTAAAATTCGTTAACATCATCAGCAAATTCTTTTGCTTCAGCTAGTATAGTATCCAAAATTAATTCTTCATCTTTATTAAGTTTATTTTTCTCCATCAGTATTTCTTTAAGTTTTGCTGGATCTAAAGATTCATCTAGTAAATCAAATGCTAATGTGATTTTTAAATCATAAAGCTTTTGAATATCGGACTCTTTTAGGACACTTAAATCATATTTATATTTCTTATTTAAAATTGTATCTCCAAAATTTATATTCTTACCTAATAGTTCATCTGTTGTAGTATCTAGTATCTTTGACAGTTTTACTATGTTTTCAAGGGTGGGTTCTGTACGTCCGTTTTCCCACTTCGCATAGGCACTCTGACCGATATTTAAAAGTTTAGATATTTGTTCCTGTGTATATCCTTTACTTTTTCGTTTTTCTTTTAATCTATTTGGGAAATCTAACATATAAATACCTACTTTCTAAAAAAAAAATTCCAAATAAGACTATTTATTGTTGACAAATAGTCGTGAATGGACTAAAATATAATTAGTCCTATTAAGACTGATTATATCAAACTATATAACGTTTGACAAGAAGAGAGGTGTATGACCTATGATTGTATAAAAAAAGTCTTTGAAGAAAACCCTCAAAGACTTCATAAAAAACTTTCTGTCTAAATTATATCATATATATAGAAAAGAGAAAAGGAGATGGCCTATAAAGATTATTACGAATACAAAGATATTGTAGAAGCTACTGGAAAGTCATATAGTGCTATTAAAAAATGGCGGATATCTATTGAACGATTATCAGGATATAAGTTTAAAAAGGTCAAGATACATGTTACACGTAAGCACGTAAAAGACCATTATCAATTTACTGAAGAAGAATTTAAAAAATTTATTAAACTGTCTAAGCGAATTGATGAAACAAAGAAAATGTCTGAATCTGTTATTGAGATATGGGGTGACTTAAAGAGTGCTGAAGAAAGAACTCTAAAAAAAGATGTAGCTGATTTAAAAAAATTTGAAGAAAATCAAAAAATAAAAAATAAAGATGTAAATTTTAAACTGATTTCATTAGAAATGGATTTAAAAACATTAAAAAAATTAGAAGAACGAATTGAAGCCTTAGAAGAAAAACAAGGAAAAGGATTCTTTTCAAAAATTAAAAAATAGAAAAAAGAGGAAAATATTATGGCAAAAAATAAAATTAAATTAACTTCAGAATTATCACTTAAAGAGGTGGCACTTGATAGCTCTCAATTTGATATTCCTAAGAAAATTCAAGTAGATTTTTCTAAAGCTAGGGTAAGTATGAAGTACAAAGATAAAAAACGAACTGATATTATTAGTCATTACATTTTAGAGGGCATTGATGAGCGAACTGCTAAGGCTGTAAATGATGGCATAATTGATCAAGAGGACGTTAAGTCTATCATTATTGAAGTTTATGGGAGCTTTGAGGAGATTGAAGAACACGTTGAATTTGGGAAAATTCTATCTGTTGAGCTTCTTGATGTGGCGGTTAAAGCTTTATGGGTTGATGGTAGAAATGCAGGATATAAAGCCGTCAAACTGGTAGCCTCAGGGCTAAAACTTGCTATGTAAGTCTAAAATTTCTGTATATGATGGGAGCTAGCCGCCTTGCTCCTATCGGTTTACAAGTGAGCTAACTAGTAGCTGATAGCGACCGCAAAAAAGGCGGTTCGCCTTGCGCGGTTGCGAGTATCAGCGGGCATCTAGTTGGCTGACTTGTTCCGATAGGGCAATGCAATAAGCTACCTAAATATACAGAAATTTTACTTAAAAGAGTTTTTTGAGGAAGTATATACTCATATACTCAAAACCTATGCGCGAGCGCCATTCTAGGACTTGACGATAGAATGGTGCAAACCAAGGGTAATCCCTTGATTGGCAAGCCTTTCCGTGGACATTATCGAAGATGTCAGCGTATGCGTTAGGGGAGCAAAAATGCCAAAAATCAGGGTTTAATCTTGAGTTTATTCATGAGTTTATTCATGAGTTTATTCTCAAAAAAATGGAGAATATACTCAAAACAAAAGCATATACATACATAAAATAAAATAAAAATACAAACTTCTCTTTTGATATAGAAAGGAGAAAAATGACAAAAAGAATACAGAATAGAAGATTTTTATTTGAGCAACAACTTAAACCAGACTTTTGGGACTGGACTGTATCAGATAAGAAATTACTTGAAAACTGGGAAGAAAATAAAGATAAGATTTTTAGATTGATATTTGACCGTATTCGTGAACTAGTTGAAGAAGAAGAATTTGTGGAAGTAGCTTTTATTGTCCATGATAAAGATATTTCTTATGGAGCAAAATTAGTAGAACCTCATATTCATGGTTATATTGATTTCCCAAGACGTTTAGATTTATCAAAAGTTGCTATGGCTTTGGGAGTAGAAAAAGAACGAGTGGAAACTCCAAAATCAAAAGGTGGTAGGGGTTATACACGTATTAATGCTTTAGCTTATCTTACTCATGCCAAAGATAAAGATAAGTATCAATATCCTATAAGTGATGTAGAAACATTTGATACGCTTGATTATGAAGCTTTTATCAATCAGAATAAAGAAGATTTTGAGAAGTATGCAGCCACAAAAAAACGTGAGAAGTCTGATGAAAGTTTAGATTTGGTATTATCTAAAGTTCAATTAGGAGAATTAACCTATAATGATGTTATGGAAGATGATAACCTTTCTTTTCTCTTTGGAAATAATCAGCAAAAATTTAGGGAACGTTTCAATTTTTATGGAGAACGACAGGCTTTTTTACGTTTAAAGAGTTTGGAACGTGGAGAATATCAATTAACTGTACTTTATATACAAGGAGAATCAGAAGTTGGGAAGTCGACTTTATCTAGAGAAATAGCCTTACAAGTTCAAAGTAAATTAAATGAAATAGGCTTACGAGGGGATATCTATTCAGCTTCTTCTGCTAACCCTTTTGATGATTATTTTGGTGAAGAAATTTTGTTATTAGACGATTTAAGGGAGTATAATATGTCTCCAAGTGATTGGCTTAAATTATTTGACCCCCTTAATTCTGCTAGAATGTCGGCACGCTATCAAAATAAAAGAGTAGTTCCAAGGTTGATTATTATGCCGGTTTATAAGTCACCAAAATTATTTTTTGGAGAGATTAAAGCTGAGGATCTAAACCAATTTTTAAGAAGAATTAACTTTTTATTAGATGTAACTTATAAGCATGGGTCAGATGAAAACCGTTTATATAATATTTCTGAAGTTGTGAAACGGAGGGGAGTTGATTTTTATCAGAAAAAAGATGGTTCTATGGCTGTTTTGAATTTCAAATATGAAGATATATTTAGTTCAGATGATAAAGAGGATTTTATTCGTAAATTGCTTGAAGATTGTATCTATCCTAGAATATTACCTAAAAAAGCAAAGGACGTGACAAATGGCTAAAAAAATTGTGATGTTCTTTGATGAAAGATTAGATTCTGCTCATAGAGTGATACGATTTGAAAAGCGTATACCGATAAGTCAGGAATTGAATAATGTTTATATGTTCATGAATAATAGAAATTTATGGATTAAATGCAAAAAAAAGATGCGTGAAAATCAATCACACATCAAATACAAAAAACTATGTAAAGTATAACATACAAAAAGGAGAAAGACAATGACAAAATTTGTTACTAAAAATGATTTAATGAAGCTCGGCTTTTCATCATGGCAAGGTATGATGTTAGTAAAGCAAGCTAAAACAAAATTAGCAAGCCAAGGACTAACTTGGTATGAAAGTAAAGGTTTAGGGCGTGTTCCACTTGAAACAGTAGAGGAAATACTTGGAGTTAAAATTAATCTTGATGATTTAAAGGAAGTACAAGATTATGCCTAAAAAGGCTAACGTTTATTATGACAAGCAAACAAATTCTTATTATGCTGTTGCTAGTTTAGGATATGATAAAATTACTGGCAAGAGAATGCAAAAGAAAAAACGTGGTTTTAAGACACAAAAGGAAGCCAAGGACTGGCATACTCAAACCATGGCAAAACATTCTAAAAAAGCAATTACAAACGGTATACAGTTGACCTTTAAGATGTTTCTTGATAATTACTATATTCCACACTATGAAAAAACGGTGTCAGCACGTACCTTTTATACCTTTTCGTCAAATTTAAAAAGATTAGTCTATTTTTATGATATGAAAATAGTTGATATTAAGCCAATCCATATTGGATACTGGCAGACAGAACTATTAAAGGAAGAGTTATCCAATACCTATGTTAGATTATTACATGGAACATTAGTGTCAATTTTCAACTTTGCTTTAAAGCTAGATGTCATTTATGAAAATCCGGCTACAAAGCTAGGCAATGTTTCCAAAAAGCGACAAGAGGTCGATTTTTGGACAGTGGAAGAATTTCAGATCTTTATATCAAGTTTTGACTTAGAAAAGTATAAAGAGCGTTTGTATTATACTGCTTTTACTTTATTTTTCATGAGTGGTTTAAGAAAGAGTGAGTTACAAGCTCTAACATGGCAAGATATAGATTTCTCTGATAATTCCCTTATGGTCAATAAATCTCTATACTATAAGAGTAAAAATGATTGGATCATCAATTCTACAAAGACTATAACAGGTGTTAGAAAAATTTATTTAGATAAAATAACTGTAAAAATTCTTTCTGATTGGGAAAAATGGCAAAAAGTAGAAGATACTGATTTTGTTTTTTCTCAAAAAGGTTCTCCTATGTCGCCTACTAGCTTTCATTATATGTTAAAAAAACATTGTGAGCTTGTTAATGTCAAACCTATTCGTATACACGCTTTAAGACACTCTCACGCTAGTTTACTGCTCTCTTTGGGTATGAATGATTTAGAACTTCAAAATAGGCTAGGACATACGGATATAAGCACAACACTAGGAACATACTCTCATTTACGTCCTACTGCTATGAAAGAAGTAGCAGACAAGCTAGATGGCGTACTTTCAATTAAATAATTTTAATATTTTTTAGTCTGTAAATAGCGTAGTCTTTTGCAGATTAAAAAGTATTGCAAAAGGCAATAAGAATTAACTTATTGCCTTTTTTGTTTCCAAAATAGTTGCCATTACATAAAATATACACTGAAAGCCTTGATTTTACGTTATTTTCACTAATTTATTACTTATTTTCCTATTATAGCAAAAATCCAAGCCACAAACAAAAAAGCCACCTGATTGGGTGGCCTCTTTAGGGAGATTATTATGAAAAAGAAAGGATTAGGATTTCATTAAATAAAGTTAGGAGGTCTTTATTTAATAATTATATAATACACGAGGAGACTTAAAATTCCCTTAACTTTTTTCTGATTTATCATTTTTTTAGAAAAATTTTTTCCAAATGAAATTTCCTTTCTCAAGTCACAAAAAAGCCACCTGATTGGGTGACTTCTTTAGGAGATTATGATGAAAAAGAAAAGTTTAGGATTTCATTAAATAAAGTTAGGAGGTCTTTATTTAATAATTATATAATACACGAGGAGACTTAAACTTTGCTTAAGAAAAACAAAATTTTTTATTTTTTTCGATCCACCCAAGTCATTCCTGTACAATCATAAGTAGATAAGGTTTCAAAACCCAGTGAACGATAGAATCCCAAGGTTTTTTCTGTCTGTTCGGTCACTAGTTGAACTTGATAGGCATCTTTGTAATCACCTAAAGCCTCTTTCATCAAGTCGCTACCAATCCCTTGGCGTTGATAGCTAGGCAAAACGATCAAATCCTGGACAAAAATCGATGAAAAACCATCTCCGACCAAACGAACCAAGCCAACTATTGCCTCACCATCAAGTGCCAGGTAAATCGCTAATGAGTGAGACAAGGACTTCTCCAGCATCTGGGGTTGATGTGTATAATTTGTCCAACCGACTGCCTGATAGAGATGCAAAACATTCTCTAACTTGACAACTTCTTGCTTTCTAATAGTCATCATCTCAACACCTCTCAGAATTCTCTTAAGCTCCTGTACTGCCGTCCATCTTTATCAAAGTTTTCAGGAGCCAGCCACATTTCCAAGCGAGCTTTGGCTTGGGGCCAGTCCTTATCAATCATAGACAACCAATCCGTATCTCGAGTGCGCCCCTTATAAACGACGGCCTGGCGAAAGGTTCCTTCATAGACAAAGCCCAAACGTTCCGCAGCTCGTCTTGATGGGAGATTTAGAGCATCGCATTTCCACTCGTAGCGACGATAGTTCAGTTCCTCGAAAACATAGCGAGCCAAGAGATACTGGGCTTCTGTCCCTATCCTCGTCCCCTTAAGAGCCGGTGAAAAGGTGACAGCACCCACTTCTATTACTCGGTTATTCTGGTCAATGCGCATAAGCGAAAATGTTCCCAAGGCCTTACCCGTCTCCCTATCCAAGATAGCATAGAAAAAACGGTCCTTACGAGCCAACATCTGATTTAAAACGGCAACCAGTTCCTCCATATCTGCCACTGGCTCCTGAAAAAGGTAGGTCCACATCTCCCGAGGAGTATCTGGACCATAAACAGCTAGCAGATCCTCCGCATGCTTTTCCACCGAAAGAGCCTCTATCCGAGCGTAGCGCCCTTCTAAGAAATCAATGGAAGGCAATTCTCCTGGAGTATAACCTTCCATTGACTCACCAATTATCTGACCATATTCATTTACTGGCATCGTTCTCTCCTTGTTTTACTTTTCAAACTTTATAATTGCACATAGTATATCATACTTTCATGAAAAAATTCAAAAAATCCTCCAGATTCTACTCTGAAGGATTCCTATCTTATTTCACAACGATATTAACGAGTTTATTAGGGACACTAATCACCTTCACGATTTCCTTACCGTCAATTTCTGCTTTGACTTTTTCGTCAGCGAGAGCAATTTCCTGCAATTCTTCGCGTGATAGATCTTTAGCGACCATGAGTTTGGCACGAACTTTACCTTTGATTTGGACGACGATTTCGATTTCGTCTTCAACCAATTTACTTTCGTCCCAAGTTGGCCAAGCCACGTAAGAGATGGACTCACCTGTTGCTGCAACAGTTTGCCAGAGTTCTTCTGCCAAGTGAGGTGCAAATGGGGCAATCAATTGGATAAAGCCTTTAGCGTAGTCTACATAAAGCTTATCTTCCTTGTTAGCAGCATTGACAAAGACCATGAGTTGGGCAATGGCTGTGTTGAATTTCATAGACTCGATTTGCTCAGTGACAGATTTGACCGTTTCATTGTAAACCTTGTCGAGAGCGCCATTGTTTTCCGCAACGATTTCTTTACTTGTAATCAAACGGTAAACACGGTCAAGGAATTTACGGCTTCCTTCCAAACCTTCTTCAGACCAAGCAATCGAAGCGTCAAGTGGTCCCATGAACATTTCGTAGACACGCAGGGTATCGGCACCGTATTGTTCCACCACGTCGTCTGGGTTGACAACGTTCTTGAGGGATTTAGACATCTTAGCTGGTGCTTGCTCCAACTCTTCTCCTGTTTCCACATGGAAGAAGGAACCGTCACGTTTTTCAACCTTGTCAGTCGCCACAAGAGCTCCACGGTGGTCACGGTAGCTGGTTCCCAAAATCATTCCTTGGTTGAAAAGTTTTTGGAATGGTTCCTTAGTCGGAATGACACCGATGTCATAGAGGAATTTGTGCCAGAAACGAGCATAAAGCAAGTGAAGAACAGCATGCTCCGCACCACCCACATAGATGTCTACTGGCAACCATTGTTTGAGGAGGTCCTCGTCAGCCAATTTTTCTGTGTTGTGTGGGTCGATATAGCGGAGATAGTACCAGCTTGAACCTGCCCATTGTGGCATAGTATTGGTCTCACGACGACCTTTGACGCCATCTTTACGAGTCACTTCCAGCCAATCTGTCAAGTTAGCCAATGGGCTTTCACCTGTACCTGAAGGGCGGATATCCTTGGTTACTGGCAAAACAAGTGGTAATTCACTTTCTGGAACAGCTGTTGAAGTCCCATCTTCCCAATGAATGATTGGGATTGGCTCACCCCAGTAACGTTGACGGCTAAAGAGCCAGTCGCGGAGACGGTAGGTAACCTTCTCTTGACCGCAACCTTTCTCTTCCAACCAAGCCACAATCTTAGCAATAGCGTCTTCTTTGTTAAGGCCATCTAGGAAGTCTGAATTGACATGAAGACCATCTTCAGTATAGGCAGCTTCTGCTACATTTCCACCTTCAAGTACTTCTACGATTGGAAGACCAAATTGTTTGGCAAATTCCCAGTCACGTTGGTCATGGGCAGGCACGGCCATGACAGCACCTGTTCCATAACTAGCAAGAACATAGTCTGCAATCCAGATTGGGATTTCCTTGCCATTGACAGGATTGATGGCATAAGCACCCGTCCAAACACCAGTTTTTTCCTTGGCAAGGTCGGTACGAGCCAAGTCAGACTTGAGACTAGCTTGGTGTTTGTAGTCTGCAACTACATCAGCTTGCTCTGGACTTGTGATGGCGTCAACCAAGTCATGCTCAGGAGCCAAGACTGTGAAGGTCGCACCGAAAAGAGTATCAGGACGAGTTGTAAAGACGGTGAATTCCTTGTCAGTCCCTTTCACTTTGAAAGTTACATTGGCACCAATTGATTTGCCAATCCAGTTGCGTTGCATATCCTTGATAGATTCTGGCCAATCCAACTCATCCAAGTCATTAAGCAAGCGCTCTGCATAGGCCGTGATTTTAAGCATCCATTGGCGCATTGGTTTGCGGACAACGGGATAGCCCCCACGTTCAGAAGTTCCGTCAGGAAGGACTTCTTCGTTGGCGATAGCTGTTCCCAATTCTTCCACCCAGTTTACTGGTACTTCGGCTTCATAGGCCAATCCTTTTTCATAAAGCTTGGTGAAGATCCACTGAGTCCACTTGTAGTAGTTTGGATCTGTTGTGTTGACTTCACGATCCCAGTCGTAAGAGAATCCAAGCGCATTGATTTGACGTTTGAAGTTGGCAATGTTTTCCGCTGTAAATTCTGCTGGGTCATTCCCCGTATCCATAGCGTATTGCTCTGCAGGCAAACCAAAGGCATCCCAACCCATTGGATGAAGGACATTGTAGCCTTGTGCACGTTTGTAACGGCTGAGAATATCCGTTGCTGTATAACCTTCTGGGTGTCCTACGTGCAATCCAGCTCCTGAAGGATATGGGAACATGTCGAGAGCATAGAACTTCGGTTTTGAGGCATCTGTTCCTGTCTTAAATGTATGATGTTGAGCCCAGTAGCCCTGCCACTTAGGCTCAATTTCTTTATGATTGTAAAAACTCATGCTATTTCTCCAATTTTATGATGTTACTATTATACCATTTTTGGGGGAATTTGAAAGACGAGAAAGAATCTTTTCCCCTTTATCAAGAAAGAGTGGCTCTAAAAGCACTCTTACTTAGCTGAATAAAAAATTAGCTCCTCTGAGGAGCTATCTTCTATCAATGCTTATTTTCTTCCATCTTCTCACGTCCCAGCTCCCGATAGCTACGGTCGCCAACGACTTGGACCGTAAACTGACCGTTCTCGTATTCAAGAATGGTCACGCTACCATTATCAAGACCATGCGGATGCATACCATTGATCAGATAAACAATGGTTCCAATCGTCATTCCATGGCTGACAACGAGGGCATTTCCCCCACCTTGTTCTTCCATTTCTTTGGCAATCGTTTCAAAACCTTCCTTGATTCGACCACTGAGTTTTTCCCAACCTTCTGCCCAGCCTGCAGTATCAACCTCAACTAGACCTTCTGCTAGCTCTGCATAGGACAACTGATGAACATGGTCTACATTGAAAATTCTCGGAATCAACCCCATAAAGAGATCCCCATCATAGGCCCCATCAAAACTACCAAAACACCACTCACGGATTCGCTTGTCCATGCGGTAAGGGATTTTCCCCTGCAAGCCAAGTTCTTCTAGGATAATTCCCATAGTTTGAATGGTGCGCCCTGAATCACTGGAATAAGCGCGGTCAAACTGCAAACCAGACTCTCTCAAGCCAATTCCCAGTTCATGGATTCCCAACTCACCTTCTGCGGTTAGAGGCGTATCACTCCATCCTTGAGCACGTCCAATCGTGTTAAACATCGTTTTACCATGACGGATCAAGTACAATCTTACTTTAGACATTTTCTATCCTCCATTTTCTTCTATTATATCATGGAACAAAGAAATATTCGGCTTTCAACAGTAAAGTCCGCTCTCGTAATTTTCCCACAAGAAAAGCTACCCTAACGGTAGCTTTCCTAGGAGATTATTATGAAAAAGTTTAGGATTCTAATTAAATAAAGTTAGGAGATCTTTATTTAATGATTATAGTATACACAGTCATCCTTAAACTCAACTTAAATCCTCTCTCTTTTTTATTAATTTTTAAAACTATGGATTGGAGCTGGGATTTGCCCACCGCGAGAGATGAAATCGACAGACGAAGCTCCATTGACTTTCATAACTGGAGCTGTTCCTAGCAAGCCACCAAACTCAATCATATCGCCTTCTTTGCCCTTTGGAATGATACGGACGGCCGTTGTTTTCATGTTAATAACACCAATTGCCGCCTCATCCGCAATCATAGCCGCAATGGTTTCAGCAGGCGTATCTTCTGGAATGGCAATCATATCCAGCCCAACAGAACAGATAGCCGTCATGGCTTCTAGTTTCTCTAAATTCAGAGAGCCATTTTGTACCGCAGCAATCATACCCTCATCTTCAGAAACGGGAATAAAAGCACCTGACAAGCCACCGACCTGGTTACAAGCCATCACTCCGCCCTTCTTAACTTGGTCATTCAAAAGAGCGAGGGCAGCCGTCGTTCCATGCGTACCAACTGTTTCTAGACCCATTTCCTCAAGGACACGTGCCACAGAATCACCAACCGCAGGAGTAGGTGCCAAACTTAGGTCGACAATTCCAAAGTCAACACCAAGTCTCTCGCTAGCCATCTGACCAACTAATTGACCGATACGAGTAATCTTAAAGGCTGTTTTCTTGACTGTTTCAGCCACTACATCAAAGCTCTGTCCACGAACTTTTTCCAAGGCACGCTTGACAACTCCCGGGCCAGAAACACCGACATTGATGATAACATCTGCTTCACCGACACCGTGGAAGGCTCCCGCCATAAAAGGATTATCCTCAACAGCATTAGCAAATACAACCAACTTGGCCGCACCCATATCTGATAGCGTAGCTGTTTCCTTGATGATGCGTCCCATATCTGCAACCGCAGTCATGTTGATGCCTGACTTGGTTGAGCCGATATTGACGGACGAACAAACCTTGTCCGTCTCAGCTAGAGCGCGGGGGATAGAATTGATGAGAATCTCATCTCCTTTTTGATAACCCTTTTGTACCAAGGCAGAAAATCCACCAATAAAGTCAACACCAATCTCCTTAGCTGCCTTATCAAGTGCCTTTGCCAAAACGACATAGTCCGTCGCATCAGTCGCAGCACCAATCAAAGAAATCGGAGTCACCGATACCCGTTTATTAACAATAGGAATTCCAAGTTCTGCAGCAATTTCATCTCCCACAGCCACTAGATTTGCAGCTTTAGTGGTGATTTTTTGGTAAATCTTTTCAGCAGCACGTTCAATATCTGGATCAATACAGTCCAAAAGGGAAATCCCCATGGTGATGGTTCTGATATCGAAGTTCTGCTCCTCGATCATGGCAATGGTTTCTGTAACTTGTCTAATATCCATAGCCACCTCCTAGATATTATACATAGCGTCAAAAATCGCCGCACTTTGAATATTGATTTTAACATTCAAGGTCTGACCGAAAGTTTCAAACTCATTTCTGAGAGAGGTAAAATCTTGTTTTTCATCACTTGATACGACCGCCATCATGGTAAAGTATTCATCCAACACAGTCTGAGAAATATCGTCAATATTCAAACCCAACTCTGCAATCTTAGTAGACACGCCTGCAACAATACCAGCCTTGTCCTTGCCAACCACTGTAATAATAGCCTTCATCCTTATACCCCATTTCTACGATTTTTAGAAAACCTGAACGTTTTTGATTTTCTTTTTTCCTAGTATAGCACATTTCCATAGAAAATACTAAAAAACGCCTGCTTACGAAGTTGTTCTTAAACAAAAAACAATTTCGTAAACAAGCGTCTACCCTATCAAATGATGATGAGTGTTCCCGCTAGGACCGAAGTCCCAGCGGTAGACCAGAGCTAGACTAAGAGCACAAGACTCCATCATCATAACACTCAACAAAATTGATGATTTTATACTAATTCGATGATCGCCATTGGCGCTGCATCACCACGACGTGGTTCAGTTTTAAGGATACGAGTGTATCCACCGTTACGTTCAGCATAACGAGGTGCGATTTCTGAGAACAATTTTTGAAGTGCTGTAGTAGAAGTGTACTTATCAGTTGCTTCATCATAGTTTTCAGATGCGATTTCATTACGTACGAAAGCAGCTGCTTGACGACGTGCATGCAAATCACCACGTTTACCTAGAGTAATCATTTTTTCAACAGTTTTACGGATTTCTTTAGCACGAGCTTCAGTTGTCACGATTGATTCGTTGATCAAAAGGTCAGTTGTCAAATCGCGAAGCATTGCTTTACGTTGTGAGCTAGTGCGTCCTAGTTTACGGTAAGCCATGTATTCCTCCTTTATTTATCTTTTAATCCAAGACCCAAGTCAATGAGTTTGAGTTTCACTTCTTCCAAACTCTTGCGTCCAAGATTTCGTACTTTCATCATCTCTGCTTCAGATTTTTCTGTCAAATCATGCACAGTGTTGATACCGGCACGTTTCAAACAGTTGTATGAACGCACAGACAAGTCCAGTTCCTCAATCGTACGATCCAAAATACGATCGTCAGATTCAGTATCAGCTTCTTTCATCACTTCAGTTGACTTAGCAATCTCAGTAAGATTTGTAAACAAATCAAGATGTTCTGTCAAGATTCGTGCTGAAAGCCCTAAAGCATCTTCTGGAATAATTGTTCCATTAGTCAAGATTTCAAGGGTTAATTTGTCAAAACCATCGTTGCTACCTACACGAGCAGGCTCTACTTGATAGTTGACTTTTGTAACTGGTGTATAAATAGAATCTACAGCAAGTGTTCCAACTGGTGCATTATCTTTTTTGTTTTCATCAGCAGGTACATATCCACGACCACTGTTAACAGTCATTGTCGCTTTTAGAGAAGAACCTTCACCGATTGTAAAGAGATAATGATCTGGATTTACAATCTCAATATCACTGTCAGTCAAAATGTCTCCAGCTGTAATTTCAGCAGGACCTTCAACGTCAAGCTCAATGATTTTTTCGTCTTCAACGTATGATTTCACTGCAATCCCTTTAATGTTCAGAATGATTTGCATCACGTCTTCACGAACACCTGGAACTGTGTCGAACTCATGCAAGACACCTTCAATGTTGATAGATGTCACTGCTGCTCCTGGTAGAGAAGCTAGTAGTACACGACGAAGAGAGTTACCAAGAGTTGTACCGTAGCCACGTTCAAGCGGTTCGATTACAAACTTGCCATAATCTTTATTTTCATCAATTTTTGTTATATTTGGTTTTTCAAACTCGATCATTTAGTTACTCCCTCTTAAACGAAAAGCAGTGTAATGCAATGATTATACACGGCGACGTTTTGGAGGACGAGCACCATTGTGTGGCACTGGAGTCACATCACGAATTGCTGTTACTTCAAGACCAGCGGCAGCAAGCGCACGAATAGCTGACTCACGACCAGAACCTGGACCTTTTACAGTAACTTCAACTGATTTAAGACCGTGTTCTTGTGCAGATTTAGCAGCAGCTTCTGAAGCCATTTGAGCAGCGAATGGTGTAGATTTACGAGAACCTTTGAAACCAAGAGCACCAGCTGATGACCAAGCAATTGCATTACCATGCACATCAGTAATCATAACAATAGTGTTATTAAATGTAGCGTGAATATGAGCAATACCAGATTCGATATTCTTTTTCACACGACGTTTACGTGTTGGTTTAGCCAAGACTTTTACCTCCTATATTATTTTTTCTTACCAGCAATCGCAACAGCTTTACCTTTACGAGTGCGAGCGTTGTTTTTAGTGTTTTGTCCACGGACAGGAAGTCCACGACGGTGACGAATACCACGGTAAGAACCGATTTCCATCAAACGTTTGATGTTCAAGTTTACTTCACGACGAAGGTCACCTTCAACTTTGATTGCATCCACTTCACGACGGATAGCATCTTCTTGATCTGATGTAAGGTCACGTACACGAACATCTTCTGAGATTCCAGCAGCAGCCAAAATTTTCTTAGATGTTGCAAGTCCGATACCATAAACGTAAGTCAATGAGATTACTACGCGTTTGTCATTTGGAATGTCAACTCCAGCAATACGAGCCATGTTTTCTCCTTTCTATCTTATCCTTGACGTTGTTTGTGTTTTGGATTTGCTGGGCAAATTACCATAACACGACCATTACGACGAATTACTTTACAGTATTCGCAAATTGGTTTGACCGATGGTCTTACTTTCATTTCTTATCCCTCCAAGTTTTTCGATTATTTAAAGCGGTAAGTGATACGTCCACGTGTCAAGTCATATGGACTCATCTCGACAGTAACACGATCTCCCGCTAAAATACGAATATAGTTTTTACGAATTTTACCAGAAACTGTTGCTAAAATCTGATGTCCATTTTCAAGTTCAACCGTAAACATTGCGTTAGGCATTGTATCGACTACTTTGCCTTCAACTTCAATCACATCGTCTTTTGCCACGCAAAAGCACCTCCATAAATTTCGATTTGATGCCTCTAAACATAGAGACAACAATTATAAGTCAGACTATCTCAGTATAACATTTGTAGCGATTTTTTGCAAGTGTGAAAAACGCTTTATTTCAAATTTGTCAATACTTTTTCGATGTCTTTGAACACATCATTGATATCTTGATTTCCTTCGATATCGTGGACCAAACCTTTGGCACGGTAGTGAGCAATGATTGGTTCACCTTGTGCGATATTCACATCCAAACGACGTTTAACAGTCTCAGGTTTGTCATCTTCACGTTGATAGTAATCTTCTTCTTTGTAGTCAACTGGTGGGTTGAAAACTTTATGGAAGGTTTCGCCTGTTTCGCGGTGGATAATACGACCACTCAAACGTTCCAAGAGACAATCTGGATTCACTTCGATGTTAATCACACCTTCAAGTTCGATACCAAGTTCCGCCAACGTTTTGTCCAAAGCATAAGCTTGTTCAAGCGTACGTGGGTAACCATCTAACAAGAAACCTGTTTCTTTGATATCATCCTGTGAAAGGCGTTCTTTAACAATACCATTTGTAACTTCATCTGGAACCAACTCACCTTTGTCAATGTATGACTTTGCAAGTAGACCCATTTCAGTTTGATTTGCCATAGCAGCACGGAACATATCTCCAGTTGAAATGTGTGCCACGTGGAATTGTTCCACAATTTTAGCTGCTTGCGTTCCCTTACCTGCTCCAGGTAAACCCATAATCAAAAGATTCATGATCTGATCTCCTTATTTTGTATTTAAATAGAAGCAAAAAGCTAGTTTCAACTCCTATTTAAAAACAAAATAGAAGAGGGGAGACGAAAGTCTCTCTTATAGGTAGACCTTCATACTCCACTCTCTAAGCAAAAGTAGTCTTGCTTTTATTCTGTTTTGTCCATGAAACCAACATACTTACGTTTCAATAGGTAACCTTCTAGCTGTTTGATTCCTTCGATACCTGTCGAAATAATGATCAAAAGACTAGTTCCCCCAAA
The DNA here is from genome assembly GCF_019929365.1 of Streptococcus oralis. Classification (GTDB taxonomy): domain Bacteria; phylum Bacillota; class Bacilli; order Lactobacillales; family Streptococcaceae; genus Streptococcus; species Streptococcus oralis_BT. The sequence goes on from NZ_JAHZPH010000003.1 coordinate 26,790, forward strand.
AGCAACCGCTTCTGAGAGCCCAAAGACATCTTTTGCTACAATCGGCAAGATTGAAATCACACCAAGGAACAGGGAACCAACGGTTGCAAGGCGACGAAGAAGTTTTGACATAAACTCTTCCGTTCCTTTACCTGGACGGACACCATGGATATAGGCTCCGCTCTTTTGCAAGTTTTCTGCTGCTTTCTCTGGATTGATCTGTACAAATGTATAGAAGAATGTAAAGAGAATAATCAGCAGTGCATACATGGCAACACCTGTTGGAGATGTTGTAGATAACATTTCCTGTGCTGTACGTACCCAAGCCCAATCATGACCTGTAGCGCTGACAAACTGAAGAATAGCCGCAGGTGCTGCTGTAATGGAACTTGCAAAGATAACTGGGATAACACCAGCAGGATTGACCTTCAAAGGAAGGTAAGAACTGGATGGAGCACCTTGAGCAACTTTTGTATATTGGATCGGAATTTTATATTCTGCCTGTTGTACATATGTTGTAAAGTAAACAATCAACAAGACAGCGATAATGAGAATAACGACAAATATAATAGATGACGTCAACCGATCACTTGGAATATTGACAAAATAGTCCTCATAGATACCATGAATCATCTCTGGAATTGAAGCCACAATCCCTGCAAAGATAATCATAGACACCCCGTTACCATATCCCTTATCAGTGATTTGCTCCCCTAGCCAAGTAACAATCATAGTACCTGCAGTCAGGATAATACCAATCGTAACAAAGACTTGAGGGGTTAGATCTGTCGTTAATAATTTTGCACCAGATAGAGTATTAAAACCAGCAGTGATTCCGATTGATTGCACAAACGCAAGTACAAGCGCAATATAACGAGTCGCTTGGTTTATCTTTCTCCGTCCTACTTCCCCCTGCTTGCCCCACTCTACAAACTTTGGAACAATATCCATTTGTAGCAATTGAACAACGATGGAAGCTGTGATATACGGACTCACACCGAGTGCAAAAACCGAGAAGTTCTTCATGGCATTCCCTGAAACTAAACTAAGCATGTTTAAGAAGGATAATCCACTCAAAGCTTCCAGACTTTTTGCATTCACACCTGGTACAGTAATACTAGTCCCGATACGGAAGACAAGTATGATAAAAATCGTAAAGAGAATTTTTGATCGTACTTTCTTAACCTTGAGGGCCTCTTTTAATAATTTAAAAAACATAGGTCACCTCTCTAGATGACTTCTACTGAACCACCTTTAGCAGTGATAGCTTCTTCAGCTGTTTTTGAGAATTTAGCTGCTTTCACAGTCAACTTCTTAGTCAGCTCACCGTTACCAAGAATTTTAACGCCTGATTTTTCAGCCTTTACAATTCCTGCTTCGATAAGAACAACTGGAGTAACTTCAGTACCATCTTCAAAAACGTTCAATTGATCAAGATTTACAATTGCATATTCTTTAGCGTTGATGTTAGTGAATCCACGTTTTGGAAGACGACGGAACAATGGAGTTTGTCCACCTTCAAAACCAAGGCGAACTCCGCCACCGCTACGAGCTTTTTGACCTTTTTGACCGCGACCAGATGTTTTACCGTTACCTGATGAAGTACCACGACCAACACGGTTACGTACTTTACGAGAACCTTCTGCAGGTTTCAATTCATGAAGTTTCATTTATATTTTCTCCTCTTTTGTAAAATGCTAGCGCCGATAAGAGAGAAAAGGTTGTCTCCCTTATCAACTCGCCTATACATTCGTCATCTTAGATGACTATATCTAGTTTTAGGGGATGAGTATTGCCACATCCCCTAAAAATTCATTAGTTTACTTCTTCAACTGTTACCAAGTGAGATACTGCTGTGATCATACCACGGATAGCAGCGTTGTCTTCTTTGATAACAGAGCTGTTCAATTTGCCAAGTCCAAGTGCTACAACAGTTTTACGTTGTGATGGAATGCGTCCGATTGGAGACTTAGTCAAAGTAATTTTAATTTGAGCCATTTTATCCCCTTTCTTATGCCAAATCAGAAACTGAAATACCACGAAGGGCAGCAACTTCTTCAGCGCGTTTCAATTGTTTCAAACCTTCAACAGTTGCACGAACAATGTTGATTGGAGTGTTAGAACCAAGTGATTTAGATGTAATATCTGCCACACCTGCCAATTCCACAACGGCACGAACTGCACCACCAGCGGCAACTCCAGAACCTTCTACAGCAGGTTTCAACAATACTTTAGCTCCACCAAATTCTGAAAGAACTTCGTGTGGGATTGTTGTTCCAACCATAGGAACTTCAATCAAGTTTTTCTTAGCATCTTCTACTGCTTTACGGATTGCTTCTGGAACTTCTTGAGCTTTACCAGTACCAAATCCTACGCGACCATTGTGGTCACCAACAACAACAAGAGCTGCGAAACGAAGACGACGTCCACCTTTAACAACTTTTGTAACACGGTTGACAGCAACTACGCGTTCTTCTAATTCAACTGCATTGTCTTTAAATGCCATTTTCTAGTGTCCTCCTATTAGAATTTCAATCCGTTTTCACGAGCTGCATCAGCCAAAGCTTTCACACGTCCGTGATATAGATATCCACCGCGGTCGAACACCACTTCTGAAATACCTTTAGCGTTTGCACGTTCTGCAACGAGTTTACCGACAGCAACGGCTTGTTCAGTTTTAGTTCCTTTTGAAACTTCTTTGTCAAGAGTTGAAGCACTTGCGAGCGTTACACCCGCTACGTCATCAATCACTTGAGCGTAGATGCCTGTATTAGAACGGAATACGTTCAAACGTGGGCGATCAGCAGTTCCAGAGAGTTTTCCGCGAACGCGACGATGGCGTTTTTGGCGGAGTTTGTTTTTATCTGGTTTAGAAATCACAGTTTTCACCTCTTTAGTTTTAAATCGTGTGCTATGCACAAAGTTGGAAAATAGGTTGGTGGTTGAAGATCAACCACTCAACATTATTTACCTGTTTTACCTTCTTTAAGACGAACGTATTCGCCAACGTAACGGATACCTTTACCTTTATATGGTTCTGGTGAGCGAAGGCTACGTACGTAAGCAGCTGTTTGACCAACTACTTCTTTTGAAATTCCGCTAACAACGATTGTTGTTGGGTTTGGAAGTTCAAAAGTAATTCCTTCTGGAGCTTCAACTTCGTCTGGATGAGATTTACCTACAGCCAAAACAAGTTTTTTTCCTTGAAGTTGTGCACGGTAACCAACCCCACGCATTTCAAGTTCTTTCTTGAATCCTTCTGATACACCAACAACCATGTTGTTCAAAAGGGCACGAGTAGTTCCGTGGATTGTTTTCATTTCTTTTGAATCGTTTGGACGGTGAAGTGTTACTTCAGTACCTTCCACACGAATTTCAATATCTTTTGAGAACTCACGAGTAAGTTCTCCTTTAGGTCCTTTTACAGTTACTACGTTGTCATTGTTAGTGAGTTCAACACCAGCAGGCAACACGATAACTTTATTACCAATACGTGACATGTTTATTTTCTCCTGTTAGATTGTCAGGCCATGATGGCCAGTTTTCACGGGGCTTAAATCGATTTCTCGATTTAAAGGAACATTTAGGTTTCAATTTCAAAGTGAATCTAGGCATCGTCTCGCAGGCATAACTTTGGGTTAGGCAAGAGACGATAACGAAGAGTCACAAAGAAATTGGGAGCTAAATATTACCAAACGTAAGCGATAACCTCACCACCAACATTCTTTTGGCGCGCTTCTTTATCAGTAAGCAAACCTTCAGAAGTTGAAAGGATAGCAATTCCAAGTCCGTTAAGAACTTTTGGAAGATCTTCACGTTTTTTGTAGACACGAAGTCCTGGTTTAGAAACACGTTTCAAGTTAGTGATAACTTTTTCACCGTTTGGTCCATATTTAAGGAATACACGGATGATGCCTTGTTTGTCATCTTCGATGATTTCTACGTTCTTAACAAAACCTTCGCGTTTAAGGATTTCAGCAATCCCTTTTTTGATGTTTGATGCAGGTACTTCAAGTACTTCGTGTTTAGCTTGGTTAGCGTTACGAATACGAGTTAGGAAGTCTGCGATTGGGTCAGTCATAACCATTTTATTTTTCTCCTCTTACTAGTAGTTTGCAAGCCGCACTTGCTAGTTAATGATTGAGCTGTGCTCAGATAGTATTGACACATTCAAATGAGATAACTCTTATTTGAACACGAGCTACAACCTAGGCAAAAAAGATAGATTTGTTTTGGAGCATCGCTCCTACATCAAATCTCCTATTTTTGCTGTGGTTGTTACGCTCTTTGTATCATGATATTACCAAGATGCTTTTGTTACACCAGGAATTTGTCCTTTGTAAGCTAATTCACGGAAGCAAACACGGCAAAGTTTAAATTTGCGGTAAACTGAATGTGGACGACCACATTTTTCACAACGAGTATAAGCTTGAGTAGAGAACTTCGCTGGACGTTTGTTCTTAGCAATCATTGATTTTTTAGCCATTAGATTTACCTCCTATATTATTTTGCAAAAGGCATTCCAAGGCCTGTAAGCAATGCACGTGACTCTTCGTCAGTGTTAGCGGTTGTTACGATAACGATGTCAAGACCGCGAGTTTTGTCAACGTCATCAAAGTTGATTTCTGGGAAGATCAATTGTTCTTTCACACCAAGTGTGTAGTTTCCGCGTCCATCAAATGATTTTGTTGGAACACCGTGGAAGTCACGTACACGTGGAAGTGAAACTGAAACCAATTTGTCCAAGAATTCGTACATACGTTCACCACGAAGGGTAACTTTTGCACCGATCGCTACACCTTCACGAAGACGGAAGCCGGCGATTGATTTTTTAGCTTTAGTGATAAGTGGTTTTTGACCTGAGATAAGTGCCAATTCTTCAGCAGCTTTTTCAAGACTTTTAGCGTTTGATACAGCTTCACCAACACCCATGTTCAAAACGATCTTATCTACTTTAGGCACAGCCATCACTGATGAGTAGTTGAATTGTTCTGTCAAAGCAGGAACTACTTCATTAAGATATTTTTCTTTTAAACGATTTGCCATTATACTTCTCCTTTCCTTCGTGATTAATCAAGCACTTCGCCTGATTTTTTGTTGTAGCGAACTTTTTTACCGTCTACAAATTTGTAACCAACACGACCAGCTACACCGTTCTTGTCCAATACTTGAACGTTTGATACGTGAATAGCTGCTTCTTTCTCGATGATACCACCTTGAGGAAGTTCGTTAGTTGGACGTTGGTGTTTCTTAACGATGTTAACACCTTCAACGATAACTTTGTTTACTTTTGGAAGGGCAGTAAGGACAACAGCTTCTGTTCCCTTATCTTTACCAGCGATTACGCGAACTTTGTCGCCTTTTTTTACAAACATTAGATTTCTCCTTGATTTTTCTTACGCCCATAAGGGCACCCTGGAGGTAAATCCAGGGGACTAGTTTGTTTTTACTCTGCGAAAATCAAAGCAATTCTTCGTCAGTTTCAACTCACCTAACTCAAGTTATGCTTTCGTTTCACTTCCTAGACTTGTTTCAATTTTCTTTGAGCAATCAATTAAAGTACTTCTGGAGCAAGTGACACGATCTTCATGAAGCCACCTTCACGCAATTCACGTGCAACTGGGCCAAAGATACGTGTTCCGCGAGGAGTTTTGTCTTCACGGATTATAACTGCTGCATTTTCGTCAAATTTGATGTATGAACCATCAGCACGACGAGCACCTGATTTAGTACGAACGATAACAGCTTTTACAACGTCACCTTTTTTAACCGCACCACCAGGAGTAGCTTGTTTTACAGATGCCACAATGACATCACCGATGTTCGCAAATTTACGTTTAGAACCACCAAGAACTTTGATAGTCAAGATTTCGCGCGCACCGCTGTTGTCTGCGACTTTCAAACGAGTTTCTGTTTGAATCATTTCAGTTTTCTCCTTTCAGGTTTGATTAGATGATGACCGCTTCTTCAACAACTTCTACAAGACGGAAACGTTTTGTAGCTGAAAGCGGACGAGTTTCCATGATACGTACGATATCGCCTTCTTTGGCAACATTGTTTTCATCATGTGCTTTGTATTTTTTAGAGTAGTTAATACGTTTACCATAGACTGGGTGGTTACGTTTTGTTTCAACTACAACTGTGATTGTCTTGTCCATTTTGTCAGATACAACACGTCCAACAAGAACTTTACGATTATTGCGTTCCATTGAAATTTCTCCTTCCCTAGTCTATTATTTCGCTTCAGATTGCACTGTTTTGATACGAGCGATTTGTTTTTTAACTTCTTTCAAGCGAGCTGTTTGTTCCAATTGGCCAGTAGCAGCTTGGAAACGAAGTTCAAACAATTCTTTTTTCAATTCGTTTTCGCGCTTCGCGAGTTCTTCTTGAGAAAGACCACGAAGTTCTTTAACAAATTCTTTTACTTCATTAAGTTTCATGCCTTCTCCTTATTCTGCTTCACGTTTTACGAATTTACATTTAACTGGCAATTTGTGGCTAGCAAGACGAAGCGCTTCGCGAGCGATCTCTTCAGATACACCAGCAACTTCAAACATCACTTTACCACGTTTAACTGGTGCTACCCAACCTTCAGGTGCCCCTTTACCAGATCCCATACGCACACCGATAGCTTTAGCAGTGTATGATTTGTGTGGGAAGATTTTAATCCAAACTTTACCACCACGTTTCATGTAACGAGTCATGGCGATACGAGCAGCTTCGATTTGGCGGTTAGTGATCCAGTGGCTAGTTGTAGCTTGAAGACCGTATTCACCGAAAGCTACTTCTTTTCCACCTTTTGCTTCACCGCGCATTTTTCCACGGAATTCACGACGGTGTTTAACACGTTTAGGTACTAACATTGGTTATTTACCTCCTTTAGTGTTTTTACGAGCTGGAAGAACTTCACCACGGTAGATCCATACTTTAACACCAAGTTTACCGTATGTAGTATCTGCTTCTTCCCAAGCGTAATCGATATCTGCACGAAGTGTGTGAAGTGGAACAGTTCCTTCAGAGTATCCTTCAGCACGGGCGATATCTGCACCGTTCAAACGACCTGATACTTGAGTTTTGATTCCTTTAGCTCCAGCACGCATTGCACGTTGGATTGCTTGTTTTTGTGCACGACGGAAAGCAACACGTTGCTCCAATTGACGAGCAATTCCTTCACCTACAAGATGAGCATCCAAATCAGGTTGTTTGATTTCGATGATGTTGATGTGTACTTGTTTTCCAGTCAATTTGTTAAGTTTTGCACGGAGTGCATCAACGTTAGCACCACCTTTACCGATAACCATACCTGGTTTAGCAGTGTGAAGTGAAACGTTAACTTTGTTTACTGCGCGTTCGATTTCGATAGTTGAAACTGCTGCGTCAGCAAGTTCTTTTTGAACGAATTTACGGATTGCAAGATCTTCATGAAGGTAATCCGCGTATTCTTTTTCAGCATACCATTTGGCATCCCAATCACGGATGATGCCGACACGCATACCAATTGGATGTACTTTTTGACCCACGATTTTACCTCCTTATTTTTCTGCAACAGCTACAGTGATGTGAGCTGTACGTTTGTTGATTGGTGAAGCTGAACCTTTCGCACGTGGACGGAAACGTTTCATAGTTGGTCCTTCGTTTGCGAATGCTTCAGATACTACCAAGTTAGCTTTGTCCAAACCAAAGTTGTTTTCAGCGTTAGCTACAGCTGAATTCAAAACTTTCAAGATGATTTCAGCGGCTTTGTTTGGTGTGAATGTCAAGATTGCAATAGCATCGGCTACGCTTTTACCACGGATGTTGTCAAGAACAAGACGTGATTTACGAGGTGAAACACGTACTGTACGAGCCATTGCTTTAGCTGAAGTAATTTCTGCCATTTATGTTCTCCTTATTTTCTACGTGTTTTCTTGTCGTCTGCAGCGTGACCTTTGTAAGTACGAGTTGGTGCAAATTCACCAAGTTTGTGACCTACCATGTCTTCTTGGATGTAAACAGGTACGTGTTTACGTCCGTCATAAACTGCGATAGTGTAACCAATGAAACTTGGGAAGATCGTTGAACGACGTGACCAAGTTTTGATAACTTTTTTCTTTTCGTCGTTAGCTTGAGCTTCAACTTTTTTCATCAAATGCTCATCGACGAAAGGTCCTTTTTTAAGACTGCGTCCCATTTTTATATTTTCTCCTTTAAATGTTGTACCACAGCGGCTTGCGCTCACATGGAGCGCTACCGAGCTGGCGGATTTCCTAGTTGCTTAGGCGACTAGTTTACTATTATTTCTCGTTGCGACGACGAACGATAAGTTTGTCAGATTTCGCTTTCTTGTTACGAGTTTTAAGACCAAGAGCAGGTTTGCCCCATGGAGTAGATGGTGCTTTACGACCAACTGGTGCTTTACCTTCACCACCACCGTGTGGGTGATCGTTAGGGTTCATTACAGAACCACGAACTGTTGGGCGGATACCTTTCCAGCGGCTACGTCCTGCTTTACCAAGGTTTACAAGTCCATGTTGTTCGTTTCCGACAACACCAACTGTAGCACGACAAGTTCCAAGAATCATACGAACTTCGCCAGATTGAAGACGAACAAGAACGTATTTACCTTCTTGACCCAATACTTGAGCAGAAGCCCCAGCAGCACGTACCAATTCTCCACCACGACCTGGTTTCAATTCGATGTTGTGGATCAAAGTACCAACTGGGATGTTGGCAAGCGGAAGAGCGTTTCCGACTTTGATATCTGCTTCAGGACCTGAAACGATGCGTTGACCAACTTCAAGACCTTTTGGAGCGATGATGTATGCTTTCACACCGTCAGTGTAGTGTACAAGAGCGATGTTTGCAGAACGGTTTGGATCGTACTCGATTGTTTTAACAACTGCTTCAACGTTGTCTTTGTTACGTTTGAAGTCAACCAAACGGTAGAAACGTTTGTGTCCACCACCTTGGTGACGAACAGTGATACGACCGTTGTTGTTACGACCAGCCTTGTTCTTCAAAGCAACAAGCAATGATTTTTCAGGAGTGCTTGTTGTGATTTCAGCGAAATCCAAAGAAGTCATATTACGGCGACCGTTTGTTGTTGGTTTATAAACACGAATTCCCACGATATTTCCTCCTTAGATTATTCAGCTTCAGCAGCAAACAACTCGATTGCTTTTGAATCAGCTGTAAGTGTGATGATAGCTTTTTTAGTTTTGTTAGTAAAACCAGTGTAACGTCCAACACGTTTTGCTTTTGGTTTTACGTTGATTGTGTTAACGTTGGCAACTTTAACACCTTCGAAAGCAGCTTCAACAGCTTGCTTGATCAAAAGTTTGTGTGCACGAGTGTCAACTTCAAATACATATTTTCCTGCTTCAAGTTGAGCCATTGAGCTTTCAGTGATGACAGGTTTTTTGATAACATCATACAAATTCATTATGCAAGAACCTCCTCGATTTTAGAGATAGCTGCTTGTGTGACAAGAAGTTTGTCGCTATTTGCGATGTCAAGAACACTTGCAGTTGTAGCAGTTGCAACTTTCACATTTGGAAGGTTACGAGCTGAAAGAGCTGCGAATTCATTTCCTTCTTCAAGGATAACAAGAACTTTTGAATCGATGCTCAATGCTGCAAGAACTTTTGCAAATTCAGCAGTTTTTGGAGCTGTAAATGAAAGAGCGTCTACAGCTACGAATTTGTTTTCAGCAACTTTTTCAGAGTAAACTGATTTAAGAGCTAGGCGACGAACTTTTTGTGGAAGTTTGTAGCCGTATGAACGTGGAGTTGGTCCGAAGACAACGCCACCACCACGCCATTGTGGTGAGCGGATAGAACCTTGACGAGCACGTCCAGTTCCTTTTTGACGCCATGGTTTGCGTCCACCACCTGATACTGCAGAGCGGTTTTTAACAGCGTGTGTTCCTTGACGAAGGCTTGCGCGTTGGCTGATGATCACATCAAACACAACTGATTCATTTGGTTCGATACCAAATACTGCATCGTTAAGAACAACTTGGCCAGCTTCTTTACCAGTTTGGTCAAATAATGTTACGTTTGCCATTGTGACTGATTTCCCCTTTCTTTATTATTTACCAGCTTTAACTGCTGATTTGATAGTGATAAGAGATTTCTTAGCACCTGGTACGTTACCTTTGATAAGGATAACGTTCTTTTCTGGAACAACTTGTACAACTTCAAGGTTTTGAATTGTTACGCGGTCGCCACCCATACGTCCTGCAAGGTTTTTACCTTTGAATACGCGGTTAGGTGCAACAGGTCCCATAGAACCTGGACGACGGTGGTAACGAGAACCGTGAGCCATTGGTCCACGTGATTGTCCGTGGCGTTTGATAACACCTTGGAAACCTTTACCTTTAGAAGTACCAGTTACGTCAACAACGTCTCCAGCTGCGAATGTTTCAACTGTGATTTCAGCACCAACTTCCAAGCCTTCAACGTTTTTGAATTCACGAATGAAGCGCTTAGGAGCCGTGTTAGCTTTCGCTACATGTCCTTTAGCAGGTTTGTTGCTCAATACTTCGCGTTTGTCATCGAAACCAACTTGGATAGCGTTGTATCCGTCTGTTTCAACAGTTTTAACTTGAAGAACAACGTTTGGAGTTGCTTCAATAACTGTTACAGGGATCAATTCGCCAGCTTCAGTGAAGATTTGAGTCATTCCCACTTTTTTCCCTAAGATTCCTTTTGTCATGAGAAAATAGTTCCTTTTCTATATTTTTTATTCAAAAAGTTTTTAACGAGCGTTTTTTATGCTCAAGGTATCAAGCTTTAGATTAAAGTTTGATTTCTACGTTTACACCACTTGGAAGATCCAATTTCATCAAGGCATCAACTGTTTTTTGAGTTGGGTTAACGATATCGATCAAACGTTTGTGTGTACGCATTTCAAATTGTTCGCGAGAGTCTTTGTATTTGTGAGTCGCACGAATGATTGTGTAGAGGCTACGCTCAGTTGGAAGTGGGATTGGACCCGCAACTTGTGCACCTGTACGAGTAGCTGATTCTACGATTTTTGCAGCCGCTGTGTCAAGCGTACGGTGTTCGTAAGCTTTCAAACGGATACGGATTTTTTTGTTTGCCATCTTTTTCTCCTTTTCGTCTATTTAAGATAATAGGCTAGCTCCACAAGAAAACCGACGCGCGTTGCGTGGCAATGCAACCGAGCGTGTCGCAACCTCTTGCATCAAAGCTAAGGCTGTAATTTACAGCACCATAATAGAATAACACAAAGCCCCTGCGATTGCAAGGGATTTGTTAGCTTTTTTTTCGTTTTTTTAAGATGAAACTGTTTTCTCTTTTCATCTTTCTATGATTACTGATTTACGTCTATAAAAATCAATCTTTTCTTCTATATAATAATGTGTTTCATTGCGACTTCAAACTTATCTTCCGATTGATCCACTAAGATATCCGCTTTAGACTCGTTTTCTCTATAGTATTGCAGATACTGCTCTCGTCTCATCTGATGGCTAGCCAATATAAAGGAAGCATCGCGATTTCTCATAGTCGTATCTCGAGCTAGACGCCTCTTTAATTCTGTTTCTTCATCCGTGTAGAAACAGATAGTTTTGTCAAAGAGTTTCTCAGGTAGAAAGCCCACAGACATCCCTTCAACAATAAGAATTGGCTTTGCTCCAGACAAGACCTCACTAGCCTTCCAAGGTTCATCGATTGTCAAGACATCCATACCTGCCTGCAAGGCGAGAATATCTCTCTGCAAACTTGCCAGTTCATGTGCCACTGGCAGACAAGCTGTCACCTTTTGATTTGGTGCTTGCTTTGGTACTACCAGGTGACGTTCTGAAGTGATATAGGGGTCTGTTTCTAGTAAATTTACTGTAGTAGAATCTAAAGCTTGGTACAATTCCTGTGCAAAGGTTGATTTACCTGAAGCCCCATGACCGTAGATCCCTAGCGTCCTAACTCTTCCCGTTTCGATTTCTGAAACCAGTTGTTCTATCAGGTCTTTTTTCTTCATTCTCTCTTCACCTGTTCATAGCTTTCTTTTCCGTCATTAAGCTTGTCCCAAATCACCACTTGCCCACTTTTGAGAGATTTTTGCACATCTATAATTCGTTGATTAGAGGAACCTCGAAACTGGAGCATGAGATTGCGCTTGCTTTTATCATACCGTCCATCGACAAGGATGTCAATCAATGATAAGAGTTCCAGTTTATCTGGAGTCTCCAGCATCATTTCTTCCCAAGTGTAGCCCGTCCAGGACCAGATGTCTTTGTCTGGCAATTCCTTTCGGATGCGTTTAACGAGTGGCAAGAGAATGCCCGTATTAAGAAAGGGTTCTCCTCCTAGCAAGGTCAAACCCTGAACATAGGGTTGGGCAAGGTCTTCCATGATTTGTTCTTCTAATTCTGCCGTATAGGGAATGCCTGCGTTGAAAGACCAAGTCGCAACATTATAGCACCCCTCGCAGTGAAACATGCAACCTGATACATAAAGAGAGTTGCGTACACCTTCTCCATCGACAAAGTTAAAGGCCTTGTAATCAATGATTCGCCCTTTACTAAGTTCCTCACTTTTCCATTCACCTGGTTTTGGTGTATTCCATGTCATGCTGTCTACTCCAAGTCTATCCAATAGCGCTTCGTTCCGTTTCGAACATCCTCCAACTCCCCACCATTAGCTAAGATAACAGCTCGACTTGCTGGATTTTCTGTGCTACAAGTCACTAAAGCTCGTTTAATATTCTTTCCCTTAGCAACTTGTAGACCTTGTCGGAGGGATTCTTTCGCATAACCCTTACCTCTTTCAGATGGACGAATGGAGTAGCCAATATGGCCCCCATTTTCTAGTAAGTAGTCATTTAATCGGAGACGAAGGTTGAGAAAGCCAAGAGCCTGGCCTGCTACGTCAAAACTAACCAGCTGGATAGCAGGAACCCAGTTTTCAGGAATATTGAGTCCCGCTTCCGCTTGAAGATTTTCTTCTAGCCACTCTTCATAAACAAAATTGTTGGCGCTCCAAAACCCACCATCGTGGGCTGATTGAGTCTGTTCAAACTCTGCCATCATCTCTAAAACTGTTTCTTTATCTGCCAATGTTGGTCTGCGTAGTATCATTTTTACCTCCAATTAAGAGAAAAGTGAGAGCAGACTCTCACTTTTATTTTTTCTTGTTCTTGTTTAAAAACTGTTCTTTGAGGTTGAGCAAGCGTTCTTTTTTACCTGTTCCACCTTTCGAGTGTTTCTCGTGATAACGGGTCACTTGAGCGCGTCCCTTATCATCTAATTGGTATTTCCCCATTCCATTTCCTTCTAATTTGTTACTTCATGTCCGGCTGTTTTAATGGTTGAACCGTTCATGTGTTTGACACGCGCAGCGATTTCCTTGTGACGTCCATTAACCATTGGACGCGCTTGAGGATTTCCCAGATAACCACACGTACGTTTGACCACGTCTACTGTTTTAGGGTCGCTATTGCCACAGTTGGGACAAGCAAATCCTCTCTCAGTTGGTTCAAAATCCCCTTCAAAGTCACACTTGTAACAGCGATCAATCGGGGTATTGGTTCCTAGATAGCCGACACGGTCATAGGCATAGTCCCAGACAGCTTCCAAGGCTTTAGGATTTTGCTGAAGTACTGGGTATTCACAATAATGGATGAAACCACCTGACGCACCTGCTTCTGGATAAACTTTCTCAAAGTCTAATTTTTCAAACGGTGTTGGATTTTTACGAACATCATAGTGGAATGAGTTGGTGTAGTATTCCTTGTCCGTGATGTCAGGAATAGAGCCAAACTTCTCTGTATCCAAGCGACAGAAGCGGTCTGTCAGACTTTCAGACGGTGTGGAGTAGATAGAGAAATGGTAGCCATATTGGTCGGACCACTCTTCCACACGACGTTTCATATCGCGAATAATATCCAGTGTAAATTCCTTGGCTTCAGGATTGCTTTCCCAGCTGTTTCCAAAGAAGACTGTAGCCACTTCGTACAAACCGATGTAGCCCAGCGAGACTGTCGCACGGCGATTCTTAAAGAGTTGGTCAACACTTTCTTCTTTTCCGAGACGGCGACCGAAGGCTCCGTACTGATAGAGGATAGGGGCATTCGCTGGTGTTGCTTCCTTGGTTCTTTCCACACGGTAAACCAAGGCATCTTCCGCGATATTCATCCGCTCATTGAAGATTTCCCAAAACTTATTCAGATCCCCTTCAGACTCGAGGGCAATACGAGGCAGATTGACTGTCACAACACCTAGATTCATCCGACCTGAATTGACCTCTACACCATTCTCATCCTTCCATCCTTGAAGGAAAGAGCGGCACCCCATAGGCACCTTGAAAGAACCTGTCAGCTCAATAATCTTATCGTAGGACAAGACATCTGGGTACATCCGCTTGGTTGCACACTCGAGGGCCAACTGTTTGATGTCATAGTTAGGTGAACCTTCCTCTAAGTTGAGTCCTCTTTTAAGCGTAAAGATAAGTTTAGGGAAGATGGCTGTTCGATGTTCTGAACCAAGACCCTTGATACGAATAGTCAAGATAGCCTTTTGAATTTCCCGTTCAAAACGACTAGTTCCTAGACCAAAACCTAGTGAAGTAAAAGGTGTTTGCCCATTTGAAGTGAAGAGAGTGTTGATTTCATACTCGAGAGATTGCATGGCATCGTAGATATCTTTCTGCGTTTTCTTCCATGCGTAATCTTCCCATTTTTCAGGCAACACCCATTCTTCTGCATCCTTGAGGTGTTTTTGGTAATTCTTCTCTGCATACGGAGCCAAGACTTCATCGATACGGTCAGCTGAACAGCCCCCGTACTGGCTAGAAGCGACGTTGGCGATGATTTGTGAAATCTGAGCTGTCGCAGTCTGGATAGACTTGGGACTCTCTACCTCTGCATTTCCAATCTTAAAACCATTTTCCAACATGCCTTTAAAATCAATCAAACAGCAGTTGGTCATCGGTGTGTAGGGGCTGTAGTCCAAGTCATGATAGTGGATATCTCCCTTTTGGTGAGCATTGGCTACGTGCTTAGGAAGCATTTGCAGTCCGATTGATTTTCCCACAATCCCTGCTGTCAAATCACGCTGGGTGTTAAAGACATCACTGTCTTTATTGGCATTTTCATTGACAACTGCCTGGTCTTTATTGAGAAGTTTATGAATGCTAAAGTTGATATCTGTCGCTTTTGAGCGCTCAAAATCCCTTTGTGTCCGATAAGTGATGTACTCCTCAGCCAGCGCATATTCTTTGGCTTCAAGGAGTTCATGCTCTACGATATTCTGAATCTCGTAAATCTTGACACCTTGAGGGAAACGACTATGAATTTCCGCAACAATACGCTCAAGCAGCCCATTTAGACGTTTTTCGACCAAGGGTGTCACATCCATGACTTTGTCAGCCGCCTTGTGGAGAGCTTTGTCAATCTTGTCTACATCAAACACTACACGTCTACCATCTCGTTTTTCAACGAACAAAGTGGGAACGGTTGCAAGGTTTTCTTCTAATACAATCATATCCATGCTCTTTTCTATTTTTCTTCTTAAATGATATTATACCACTCTAAAAAGAAAAATCAATATCTTGTGTTAAAAATTCGAAAATTTTTAAAAATACACAAGATATTGATTTGTTATTTAGATTTATAAAGCTTGAATTCCTTACTATCCGTCTGAACAAGCTCGTATTTTTCACTAAGTAGGCTCTCTACATCCGACCACAAGGCAACCTTTTGATTGACCAAAATCATCTTCGGTTGATTTTCTTTCAAGTCATTGACTAGTTTCGTTTTATTCTCGTCGCTTGCAGTATAGAGTGTTGGTGTTACTAGAGAGCTTGGCGCCAAGCGTTCACTTGCGCGGTAGAAATCTGGACGATCATCCCAAGCATAGACACGATCCTCAGAACTCGTTTGCTGTTTGACCAAGCTAGCAAGCTGCTCGCGTTCCTGATAAGTACTTGGATGCGAAATATAGCGACTCAAAACAGGTAGGAAAAGTAAATAGACTATCGCAACTAATGGTAGATAGAAATTTCCCTTGAGGTAGCGACCAAAGAGTGATGAAGAGCGAACTCTTCGTCTACTACGACTGATACGATCAGAACTTCCTTCTTTGATGTTGGTTAACAATAACAATGTCAGAAAGGGCAAAATCGCTGCCAAACGTGAGCCATGCAAAGGTTCCTTTGAAAGAATTAACAAAGCAAGAGTTACTAATAATCCTAAAATAGCGCCTATTGAGATAGCAAATTGCTGAGCTGACTTGGACTGAAACAATCCTGAAAAGATTAATGTCAGAATCCCAATACCGATGGATAGCAAACCATAGAAAGCAGCATTCTCCATAAGATTGGCATTTGAAAATAGACTAAGCGTATCTATTGGATACAAAGTATGGCTAATCGCATCACCAAAAGTTCCTGTTAAGACTGTATAATAGCCAATTGGATAAAAAAGGATAGAAAATCCTAGAGCTGATGCGAAAAATTGATACAAACCATGAGCAAATTTACGCTTGGCAATATTAAATCCAAACAAACTTAAGGCAAGTGTGGCTGCAAACAAGGCTGTGGGAATAGGTGATAGGAAGAAAGCTAATGCTAAACTCATCCCAACTCGCAAGAAACCTTTATCGTTACTTGGATCATCCAGATAGTCAGCCACTAGGCTAAAACTATAAAATAGAAAAGGCAAGGCCACAACTACTGCATAGCTACCACCAAATCCCAGACTGCCCACAAGCAGATAGAAAACCAGCAAAAGCTGTCTAGCCTGCTCTCCCTGACCTGTCAAGGTATCTGCGGATTTAAATAGAAAAACTCCGGCTCCGAACAAGGCCAACCACTCCACCAAAGCAAAAAGAATACTCCCTTGAGAGAGATAGATTAGTACGTAATAAAGCAGTCCATTTGAACCATAATAATCCGTGTAAATCTGCCCACTCTGATGTAGCGCCCAACCAGTATAAAGATCTTGCATCTGTTGGGGGCTCACCAAACCAAAGATCAGAGGCAACATGACAGAAACAGCTGTAGCAGCCAGACTCCAAATTGCCACACTAACAAACGGAAGTGGAGTTCGTTTCTTCTTACCTCGCTCCAGCCCAAATTCAGACTCTTGATTCAGCCGTTCCCGATACTGGTATCGAAATTCTTCTAGCTGTTCGTCTTTTTCCTCGTATACGTTCATTCAATTTCTCCTAGTAAGTTTATCTGTTTTAGTATATCAAAATCTTACAGGAATGTCAGCTAAGGATTGATATTTCCTTAACTTCTTATCTAGCTCAGCATAGCGTTCAATCTCTCGAAAACGGTGTAAACTGCTTGTTTGAAACTCTAGGATAAAATCATGTTCTTCTTGATTTAGCATTTTCATCCTCCTGCTTATCTATTCGCAAAAAGACAAAAATAAGATCCAGCCTTGGGCTAGATCTTGGTGAATAGTTAGAGCATGGGCGCAAACAACTGAACAATTTCCTTGATCAGGCTTTGATACCAGCTTGTTTTGATTGTGTGGGGATAAATTTCTTGAGAAACCTTAAAAATCTCTTCGAAGTCCCTCTCAATATCGATGATAGACTGTGTTCTATAAAGCAAAACGCCATTTTCATAGTGGTGAAGCAAGCTACGATAGTCAAAATTGATGGTTCCCACAGTTGCCACCTCTCCATCGACAAGCATTTGCTTGCTATGAAGGAATCCCGGACTGTACTCATAAATACGAACCCCCGCAGATAACAAGTCTGGATAGGCTCCCCGAGTAACCAATTGGATAATCTCCTTATCTGGGATACATGGCGTCACAATTCGTACATCTACTCCTCTCAGAGCTGCATTTTTGATACTCTCGGTTAGATCATAGTCAGCGATCAGATAGGGAGTCGTGATATAGACGTAATCTGTAGCTTGATTGATAAGATTTTGGTAGACCGTTTTTCCTACCTGAGCTCGGTAGATGGGTTTTGGCCCACTACTGTAAGGGATACAAAGCCCCATCCCATCTCTAGGTTGATTTTCGAGATGGTATTGGTCAAAGTCACTAATTTCCCCACGGTTGATATACCAAGTTGATAAAAAGAGTCTAGTAAAAGCTTTAACCGCTGATCCATCCAACCGAATACCGCTATCCTTCCAGTAACCAAAACGTTCGATATGGTTGATATACTCATCGGCCAGATTGATACCACCTGTATAGGCAATCTGCCCATCAATAATCATGATTTTACGGTGGTCACGGTTGTTATAAGCAACGGTCAAACGTGGAATCACCTTATTAAATTTGTGGGCTTCAATCCCTCGACCACGAAGCTGGATGGTGTAATCTCCAGGCAAGGTTGCCATACAACCAATATCATCATAGAGAAGCTTCACCTCTACTCCTTGAGCTGCCTTTTCTTCCAAAATCTCCAAAATACTATTCCACATCAAACCTTCTTCGATGATATAGTATTCGAGAAAGATAAACTTCTCAGCTTTCTTGAGATCCTCTAGCATCTGATGCCACATGCTTTCACCAGATGCAAAAAATTGTGTATCCGTTCGATCATAGACATCGGCATTCGTGTCCATGCTGAGGAGTGATTTGATAACGCCGTAAGCCGACTTGTCTTGTTCCTTTAACTCCAAACGGAGGGCTCTGCTATTGTCCTCTCGATCAACCATTGATTGGAGCTGCTTTAGCTGCTTCATTTCCTTTTTAGATAAACGACGCTCTCCAAACATAATATAGAGTAAGGGGCCAAACACTGGTACAAAGGCTACTAACAGCCATGTCACCTTACTCTCAGGATTCATAGACCGATTGACAATCGATACAATGGTCGCTAAGCTCACTAAAATGACAAGGATAATCCAGAGAATCGGAGCCATCTGTCCTAGATAGAGAAATAAACCAAAGACGATAAACAACTCTGTCAACATGATGGTAATACTAAAACCATATTTGGACATGAGTAGCTGCAATTTTCTAGCTGTCATACATTCCTTTCCTTTTCTAACATTCTCCTTAACCGCTTGATAAACTAATCTTTCTACTAGTATACCTCAGTTCAGGGGAAGATGGCAACCTTTTACCTTTCTCAAATTCCAGTCGTTCCGTGTTTAGATGATTATTACAATTTCAGAGCCAACATATTGACCGTCATACCAGCTGCAGTTCCCATAAGGTAGACGATATCTCCTTCTTTAACCAATCCATGGTCCAATGAATAGGCCAAGCCAAATGGCACAGAGACTGACACCATATTTCCATAATCAGTGACGAGATTGAGGTACTGATCCTTGGCCACACCTAGTTTTTCCATGACCAAAGGAAGAGCACGACTTGCTTGGTGAGGAATGATATAGTCCACGTCTGCCAAGGCTAGCTGTGTTTTTTCTTGAAACTCTTCAAACATGACTGGGATTTTACGAGCAGACAAGAGGAGGATTTTCTTCCCCTTCATGTCAAACATATAGTTGGTCTTAGTCGCCTCAGAGTACTCTTTTGGTTGAAAAGAGGTCAGACCTCCACGAATCTCCGTATCGTGAGCCCCTTCTGACCAAGTACGTTGGAGACTAGCAATGACCCCTTTTTCCTGATGACTTTTTTGGAAAATAAAGGCTGCTGCCCCGTCACTAAAGAGTTCAAAACTTTCTTTTTGCTTGGGATTGAGCCCTAAACTACCAACCTCGCTAGAAACAATCAAGACACGATTGTATTCGCCCGCCTCAATCAAGTGGGACATAGTCGATAGAGCAGAAATAAAGCTGGTACAGGTCGTATTGATGTCCATTGCTGGAATTGAGAGTCCTTTTGCCACGCGCTCATGAATCAAAGCAGCCGTACAAGGAATGGGCTGAACACCCACCGCACTAGCTGATACAAGGCAATCGATATCTTTAATATCCAAATTTGCATGTTCAAGTGCACGCTGGATAGCTCCTTCTGCCAAGTCGAGTTGCGTTTCTTCATTTTCAACTACACGATAACGAGTTTGGTCTTTAAATTGGACGGTATGCTTTGGAATGCAAACACCATAACCTGCGATTTCTACATGTCTTGTTACTTCTGTCATTGTCTTTTATCCTTTCATAAACGTTGGATTCGTTTGAGTTTACGGCTAGTATCCCAGTGATAATCTGAAAATTGGACCTGAGGAACTATGAAGTGTTTTTGCTGAGCCAAGAGTTGGAATTGAGCTAGAATAGCTGCCTCTAAATCCTCATCTCGTTGGCTTAGACAAACTTCCACTAACTTCTCAGAATGCTGCTTGACTTGGTAATCTCCTACATTCTCCACAAAGAGGAGGCAACGCCTGATAAAGTCTGGATAGATCGTTACCTGTCCCCCATCCAGTCCTGCAAAGTAGAAAATATCATCAGAGCGTCCTTCGATCTTGTCAATCCGTGTATAGTAGGAGCCACATGGACAAGGATCTGGATTTTCAACCAAGATATCATTGAGCTGGTAGCGATAAACAGGCTGACTGCTTCGTTTAAAGTCCGTAATCACTGGATAGAAACGGCGGTCATCCAGATACCGCTTTTCCACAAAGATAATGTCTTCGTTGAGATGCAGATTGCCAGCTGGGCAAGTGCAGGCTAAGAAACCTTCAGTCGCCTGATAAACTTGGTCAATGATGGACAGAGAAAAAGCCTCTGCGATGCGTTGCCTATCACTATCTTCCAAGATTTCTGCCACCGAAACGATTTTTTGCGGATGGATGGCTAACTCTCCATCCTTGAGACGCTTGCTCAATTCAATCAACATAGAGGCTGGCGCCACCACAATAGTTGGTTGGTAGCTATTGAGACGCCCGATATGCTCATCTGTATGTTTGAAAATATCAAAGTACTCTAAACGAATGAGGGCCGTATTGATGGTCTGATAGAGTTCATTATCGGCTCTCAGGAAAAAGGCGATGCGGTGTCCAAAAAGCTGACCCTTTGGCAACATCTTTGCCAAGATAGCTGCTGCCCACATACTTCGCTCTTTCTCTGTTGTGATAAAGAGCCCCCGATGTCCAGATGTCCCTGAAGACAGACCGACAGCTATTTCTCCTTTAAGTTCAGTGAAATCACGGGTCTTCTCACTTTCAATAGCCAAGCTCAAGGCTTCATCTCGATCCACTCCTTGGGTGTTGAGCTCATTGAAATGTTCCATCATAAAAGCCTTGTTCATATGGTCAAAGTTGCTAGGAACTCCATTTTTAAAGTAGGGCGACTCTCGCTTTAAAAAGTCCATATAGTTGGTTAATTGCTTTTTCTGATAGTTTTCTAAAGCTTCTCGAGATTTGAAATGATGAAGCCAACGAGTTTGGATAAAGGTTTTAAGAAAGGTTATTTTTTTCATATAAGATTGACTCTATCCTTTCTACAGGATCATGGCTAACAACTACCTCGATACCGTCCTTCAAGACTTCCTCCAGAAACTCTGTCCCCTTGATATAGTCCACCTTGTTATCTTGAACCAAGGAAGGAATCAGGTGCATCTGTTTGGTGTAAGGCAAGAGGTCAATTCCCCAGCAAAGATCTGCTGCAATGAGGAGATTAAGGTCTGGAAAATATAGACAGGCTTGCCCCCTAGCATGCCCGTCAACAGAGGCTACTAGGATACTGCCATCTCCGAAAAGATCACAAATCGGACGATAGGGAAAAGTTGAATCTTGCTGGTCAGCTCTGATAATGGTTAGATTTTTCTCAAAAGAAGCTGGTAAAAACTCCTTGAAAATCAAGTCTTTCAACTTGGGTTTTTGGTAGACTTCATATACTTCTTTTGTCAAGATAAAGGTTGCATGAGGAAAGAAACTAGCTCCTCCCAGATGATCTGGATGTAGGTGTGATAGAAGAACATAGTTAATTTCTTCTGGTTTGATTCCCTTGGCTTCCAACAAATGTGAAATCTGGTCCTTTTCCGTCATTTGAACGGGCGTTCCTAGCCGATAGAAGCCATAGCGAAGCTGGGTCTTAATATCGTAATGATAGCCTGTGTCATAGAGGAGATAGCCCTTGTCCCTGTGTTTGATAAGAAAAACACCTGCTGGGAAGGTCATCTTTTGATTCTTGACTCCCTTAAATAGCAAACCTGTGTAGCAGGTACAGTAGCCTGCTGGGAAATAATCAATGCTTTCGATAATCTTGGACATATTGTTCAATCCCTTCCGAAATACTGATTTGAGGGCGATACCCCAAGTCTCGCTCCGCCTTGCTGATGTCCAGCGTCTGACTATAACGGAGCAGGTAATAGGTATAGCGTGTTAGAGCCGGTTCCCCTTTGAGTTTCAAGACCTTATACAGAAACTCTAAACTACTGGCAATAACTGAAAGAAGAGGAGCCGGCACTTTTCTGTATGTTATCGGATAGCCCAACCCTCTCATGGTTTCTTCTATCAAATCCTTAAAGGCTCTTGGTTCCCCATTGGTAATATTATAAACTTCGCCACTAGCTTGAGGGGTCTCTAATGCCAAGCGAATTGCCAGAGCGACATTTTCCACACAGGTCATATCCATGAGCTGACGACCGTCACCTATTAAGGGAATGCCAATCTTCTGACTGAGTTTGAGAACTCGGGGCAAAATACTGGTATCCCCAATCCCAAAAAGCCCACGAGGTCGTAAAATAATACTCGGAACATCGGGATAATCCTTAAACAGCTTCTCCGAAGCCAGCTTACTACGAATGTAGTTGTTCAGATTGTTTTCCTGAGGCGCAGCACTTTCTTTGATAGCTAGCTGATTTCGAGGCGCGGCATAGATGCTAGGCGAGGACACATAAACCAAACGCTGAATACCAGCCTCTCGGCAAGTATCCAGAACATACTTGGTCCCTAAGACATTTGTCTGGTAGAAATCCTCCCAAGGTCCCCAAACGGTAGAAAGAGCAGCCGCATGCACAACCATGTCCATCCCCTGACAAGCCCGAGCCAAGTCCTCTTGCTTGGTCAAATCTCCCTGAAAAAATGCCACAGAGGATTTCTCTAAAGACTGACCCACCTTGCGATTGCGTCCAAAAGCGCGTACCTGATAGCCCTGCTGACTGAGCTCTTCAACAACATACTTGCCTAGAAAGCCCGTAGCACCTGTTACCAATACTTTCTTCATTCTTTACTTCTCCTTGTCCCCTAAGAGCCGATGTATTTCGCTCCTCAGAATCTCTGTTGGCTGATAGATTTGAACTGCACGACTAAGTCTGTTCAAGTCTGGCCAGTCATCTCTAGCCAACAACTCATCAAAGGCACGTCCAATCGCTTCCGTATCCTCTCGTTTAGCAGTCAAGGCAATCCCTGCCTCTAATCCACGAACTGCATAGTCATACTGATCATAGTCATGGGGGAGAATCAAGGCAGGCTTACCATAGATGATACACTGGTAAAAAATACCCGCACCACCATGATGAATCACATAATCCATCTGAGGAATGTACTCCTTATAGGGAAGATAGGATACCACAGAAACATTGTCCATGAGCTCTTCACATTGGAAGTCTTGTCCGCCAAACCCCAGAGTCACAAAGAAGTGGCAGTCCGGATGGGCTTTAGCCAATTGTTGGGTCTGGTAGAGGAGATTTTCTTTGGCCCATGCTAGCTGAGTGCCGCAGGATACAAGGACCTTCTTATAACCTGCATAAGGAGACAAATTGAGAGGATAATTTTCTGCCCTCTCAATCGAAGAGCCAAAAGGTCCCACCCAAAGATAGTGCTCTGGAAAACCACTTTTCAGCTCCAACTCTTTCATCCCAATTCCCAAGATGGAATAGGGTGAATAAATGGTTTCCTGACCTTTCTTATTGTAGAGCTTAAAATCGTAACGTTTCAAGCGTTCTCTCAATAAAAAGCTTACGATTCGTTTCCCTAAACGAGTCGCTTTTCTTCCTAGCCATTGCTGGATAGATTGGAAAGGAGTCTTTGGACTGCCCATTCCTCCAAAGAAACAAGGTGGCCCATCTGTCGTTTCAATGGCAAATTGTGTCGCCATAGTGGTAATCCAAGGGATTCCCAACTGTTCCGCCACTAGTCCTCCAGAGAGGGTTATAAAGTCCGCAATAACAATATCCGGTCGATTTTCCTGCCACTCTTGCACTAATTGATCAGAAACCACATTGATCAAATCAAGACTAGCTGACAACTGTCGATAAGCAGAAAAAAGGTTTAATTTCCCTTCATTATTGGCTACACGCTCAAACTCATCTACACAATTTTCTAAAATGGGAATCACCCGAAAGCCCATCTCCTCTGCTACAGTTTTTCGTTGTGGTCCTGTAAATAATCGAATCTCATACAAGGGATCCTTCAACAAGGGTGCGAGCAGATTCAGGGTTGGGAAGAGATGCCCACTTAAGGGCACTACAATCACATCAATTTTGATTTTTCTCATATGTCTAGAATAGCAAATTTTTAAAAAAAGAACTACCAAAATGATAGTTCTTCCTTGAATTATTTAGCTTCTTTTTCACTTTAAGAATTAGAACAATTCCTTATAGAATGCAATAGTTTCTTCTAAGGTTGGCATAAATGGATTTCCAGGTGCACAGGCATCAATCAAGGCATTCTTAGAAAGGTAGTCAAAGTCAAAGTCTTTTTCTTGGATACCGAGTTCAGTGAGTTTCTTAGGAATACCAACGGTTTCAGATAGTTTTTCAATTTCAGCGATAGCGTAGGCAGCACATTCTTGGTCTGTTTTCCCTTCCACATGGAGTCCCAAAGCCTTGGCTACATTGCGGAAAGCTTCTGGTACACGTTTGGCATTTTCGCGTTCTACAACAGGGAGAAGCATGGCACAGCAGACACCATGCGGCAAGTTATATACCGCACCGAGTTGGTGAGCCATAGAATGAACATATCCCAAACCAGCATTGTTAAAGCTCATACCACCGAGGAAGATGGCATTGACCATAGCCTCACGCGCTTCGATATCTTGTCCGTTAGCCACAGCACGAGGAAGATACTCTTTGATGAGTTCAATAGCTCCGATAGAGAGTTTCTTGGTCACATTATAAGCACCTGGTGTTACCAAAGCTTCAACAGCGTGGGTAAGAGCATCCATCCCTGTCGCTGCTGTCAATCCTTTCGGTTTTGAAAGCATGAGTTCTGGATCATTGACTGAGATAAGGGCGAGGCTGTTCTTATCAACCATTACCATCTTGACCTTGCGTTCTTCGTCAGTAATGACATAGTTAATGGTAATTTCTGCAGAAGTTCCAGCTGTTGTATTGATCGCAACCACTGGCAACCCTTTTTCAGCAGACTTATGAAGCCCTTCGTAGTCCTGTGGTTTGCCACCATTTGTAGCGATGATAGAGATACAACTAGCCGCATCCTGTGGAGACCCTCCTCCAAGACTGATGATGAAGTCACATCCATGCTCTTTCAGGGCAGCCACTCCGTCTGTGACGTTCTTACAAGTCGGATTTGGCTCCACATCGCTAAAGATCACATATTCGATCCCTTCAGCATCTAGTGGTTTTAGGACCTTAGGTAAAATATCACTGCCTTCGATGAACTTATCTGTCACCAAAAGGGCCTTCTTATACCCCAGTTCCTTGATATACGGACCTACTTCATTTACAACACCTTTACCGATAAGGTTAACTGATGGAACGTAAAATGTAGCCATATGCTTTTCCTCCTGCGCCTTTGCGCTATTTGATTATTTACTATAAGTATACGACCTTATAAGAAGTTTTACAAATATTTGTAAGCGCTTTAAGCAAAAAGTTAGTAAAGAACAGCCAGCCACTTTTTCAAGAAAAAAAGCTCCAAAAAGACTAATTTCATCTCATTGGAACTTTTACTTAATCATTATTGTTTCGTTAAGACTACTCGGTCAGATGCCTCTCGGTCCATATCGTCGATAATCATTTGATTACCATTAACTGCGTAAATCTTGACATCATCACCGATAATGACACGTTGATTTTCTGGCTCAAAGCTGACTTGCTTGATTTCCTTATCTCCATCTGGCTCGACCTCAGTCCATGTACCAGTTTTACCTGTTACAACAAGAGTGATTTGGTCATTCTCATCTTTTCCAGTATAGGTACCATCAATGTTCGTAGGTTGAGCTACAGTAGTGTCCTGACTTGAGGACGTTTGTGGTTGACTAGCACTTGTAGCAGCACTAGAAGATGATTCTTGTTGAGAAGATGATTGCTGAGTAGGGGCTTGTGCCTTAGGTCCACAAGCTGCTAAAAGACTAAGAATTGCTAGGGAAGCAATAGAAAGTGTGAATGTTTTCGTTTTCATAGCGATTTCCTTTCTTTTGTGCCAATGTTTTGCTGGAATCGTTTCCAGAAATACCTCCTACCTCCAGTGTAGCAACTTAAACCTAGAAGGTCAACTAATCCCATCGCTTCCTACTAAACTCGCTCGTACTTCCGAGATAAAGTAGAGTGACCCCGTCACGAAAAGCAAGTCCTGGTCATTGGCCTTTTCTTCAAATTCTCTGATAAAATCGCCATAGGAAGGAATCAAATCATAACCCGCCACATCCTTCTCATCCAAAGAACCTTGGTAGTCAAAGCCTGTTACCTTAAGTTCCACCTGAGGCATCTGCTCCGTTAGATAGCCTAACATCCCCTGATAATCCTTACGTTTAAGGGCACCAAAAAGGACATGAACCTGGTAGCCTTGCTGGATTTTCCCCTGGATAAACTCTACTAGACGAGTCAAGGCTGGCAGATTGTGAGCCCCATCTAGATAGATCTGTGGACGAATCCGTTCCAATCGACCTGCCCAGTGGGTCTCTTTCAAAGCCTGTCTGACAAGCTCTTCTTCGACCCTTTCACCTCTTGACGCCATAAACAGAAGAAAAGTTTCTAAAGCCAAGGCGGCATTTTCTTGCTGATAGGCACCTTCCAAAC
The DNA here is from genome assembly GCF_019929365.1 of Streptococcus oralis. Classification (GTDB taxonomy): domain Bacteria; phylum Bacillota; class Bacilli; order Lactobacillales; family Streptococcaceae; genus Streptococcus; species Streptococcus oralis_BT. Next base: position 53,574 of record NZ_JAHZPH010000003.1, read on the forward strand.
CGATTTCAAGCTGTGAAAAGCTTGCTAGCTTACTTGAAAAATCCCCAGCTTTCAAAGTGAAGTCTTGCCCAGCTTGATAAAGGTCAACAGCTAACTCTCTTGCTCTTTTTTGACAGACAAGCTCCGCTTCTGGAGCAAGCTTGACAATGACCGCCTTCTTTCCAACCTTGAAAATACCAGCTTTCTGCTCTGCTATTTCCTCCAGACTATCCCCCAAGGTCTCCTGATGATCTAACCCAATCGAAGTAATAACTGCAAGCTCGCCTGTTACGACATTAGTCGTGTCAAGCAAACCACCAATCCCCACTTCTAGCAGGACTAGATCCACTTCCTGCTCTTTAAAGTAAAGCAAAGCAATCAAAGTCAACAACTCAAAGAAAGACAATTGGTCATGTGTTTCTAAAAGAGTCTTTTCCATCTCTTTGACTTGGTTAGCTATACGGATAAAGTCTTCATCTGCGATTGGTTGCCCATTGATACAGATTCGATCGTGGATACTGATGATATGAGGAGAGGTAAAAGTACCAACTTTTTTACCATGAGTTGCAAACAACTCTCTCATAAAGGCAATAGTTGACCCCTTACCGTTAGTCCCTGTTACGTGGATAATGGGATAAGTCTTCTCAGGATTCCCCAGCAAATCCACTGCTCGTTGCATTCGTCCAAGACCAGATCTAAAGTTTAAACCAATCCGACTATGGAGCCACTCTTCTACTTCAAACATACATATCTCCTTAACAAAAGTCCAATCAACTACCGCATCAAAGTATGATTACAAATAAAAAGTGAGGTCGGGACTAAAATCCCGACCTCTTACCTGGTTAGCTAATCACTAGCTACTATGAATTTCAATGTGGGCTAAAAACGTCTCCCAGACGTTCCAACTCTTCTAATTTTCAGGAGTTGGGCTGATACAGTCTCCCGGACTTACCAGTTCTCTCTTATTTCAAGGAACTGGGGTAAAAATCCCCCCCCCGAATATTCCAACTCTTCCAATTTCTAGGAGTTGGGCTAAAAACGTCCCCCGGACGTTTTTACTCCTCCATAAAGCTGTTGAAGACTTCTTCAATCATGTTCCATTCATCTTCTGAGTCTTCTGGGATTGGTTGCAATTCGCCTTCTGTTCCGTCTTCATTTTCGATGAATGAATAAGCTTGGATTTCAACTTCACCGTTTTCATCTTCTTCCGCGTTAACTGGCACTAGCAGAACATAGTTTTTACCAAATTCTTCTTTTCCGTCGATGGTCAAAAGAATTTCAAACAAGGTTTCATTTCCTTGCTCATCTACTAGTGTAATCAATTCACGTTCTTCGTGGTCATGGTTGTGATCGTGTGACATAGTTTCTCCTCTGTCTTAAAAATTTCTATCTAAATAATTTTGCAAAATCAGCTGAGCAGCCAACTTATCAATAACTTTTTTTCGCTTGTTGCGACTGATGTCAGCCTGCTCAATCAACATACGCTCAGCTGCGACTGTCGTCAAGCGCTCATCTTGATAGTCTACTGGCAAACCAAAGAGTTCTTCTAGCTTGGCACCATAGGCTTGACTAGCTTCAACCCGCGGACCGCTGGTATTGTTCATGTTTTTTGGCAAACCTACTACAAAGCGTTCCACCTTATAGCTGTCAACCAATTCCTTGATACGGTCAAAGCCAAACTGGCCCTGATCCTCATTGATTTGGATGATTTCAAGTCCCTGAGCGGTGAAGCCTAGTGGATCGCTAATGGCCACGCCTACCGTTTTTGAACCGACGTCCAATCCCATAATTCTCATAGATTATAGATCGACTCCTTGTCCTTTAAGGTAATAGCGCACCAATTCTTCAACAATTTCATCACGCTCATACTTACGAATTTGATTTCGTGCATTATTGTAACGAGGAACGTAGGCAGGGTCTCCACTCAATACATAACCGACGATTTGATTTATCGGATTATAACCCTTTTCATTCAGAGAAGCATAGACATCTGTCAACGTTTCACTGATTTCCTTCTTGTTGGAATCATCCAATTTAAAACGTACAGTTTCTTCAGTAAATCCCATTCTAACACCCTCTTTCCTTAGAATAGTACTATTATAGCATATTTCCTTACGTTCTACAATTAAGTCAACCCATTTATTTGGATTTTCTTACTGTTCTGTCGCACCATTTGCCACTCTGTCTGCGATATATTGGCTTGGTTCATTTTTCAAAAGAGTCTCTAAGCCAAGATTTTTCAAATAATCTGTCTGTGACGCCTTTTTGACATCCAAGACTTGTAAATCATAGGTCGTTGTGGTCTGGATTTCAGTCTCACTGAGCAGTTTGGTTTCAAGTGTAAAACCTGCCAATTTGCGCGCTTCCTGAAGCATTTCATCCTTTTCTTCTGCTTCTAAAAGAGCTTTTTGAGTTTCTTCAAGACCGTGGTCAGCGATAAAGGATTTCAATTCCTCACTTAAGGGCCGTATCTGCCGAATAACCAATTTTAGAAATTGTTTCCCTTTATAGGTAATGGTTTGCGTTTGCTTGACGCCATCTCCTGACTCAGGGAAAATCAAAGTCTTGGTCACAACCGTATTCTTTTCCGCATTTTCCAAAACGGGCAGAGTAGACTGGAGTGTTTCGGATTCATGTTTTGAACTGGATGTCGTTTCCTTCTTTTGGCCACATCCTGCAAGTAGCAGGAGGAGAGTAGCTGCGCCAATTACTATCTTTTTCATAATTCCTCACATAATTTTTTGATAAAAAATGAACAAGGCTAGGAGATACCCCAGCCTCGATGTTTATAGAGCTGCACGCAAACGTGCTTCTGCATTTTCTACATTACGGACAGAGCGTGGTAAAAAGGCACGGATATCATCTTCTTTGTAACCGACCTGCAAACGCTTCTCGTCAACTAGAATCGGACTTTTTAAGATCCGTGGCGTTTCCATGATTAAGTTGAGTACTTCATTGACACTCAAATCTTCGATGTCAACTCCTAAAGCTTTCGCATAGCGGTTTTTTGATGATACAATGCTGGCAATTCCATTATCTGTCTTTGTCAGAATATCAAGTAGTTCTTCTCTCGTAATTCCTTCTTTACCAAGGTTTTGTTCTTTATAACTTAACTGGTGTGCGTTGAGCCAAGTCTTCGCTTTCTTACAGCTTGTGCAACTGGAGACGGTATAAATCTTAATCATGTGCCTACCCCTTTCGCTACATGTTACTATCAGTTTAGTCTATTATACCATAAAAAACATCCGACTTGCGACCTATTTTTAAAAAAATTTAACTTTTTTAGCGATTTTCGTACTTTTTTCTTGACAAAATCAATTTATAGCCAACTTTTAAATTTTTTGATATAGATTCGTTTCACTACTGTAACACTGATCATATAGAGAACGATGATCAAAAGCAAAAAGAGGAAATAAATTGGTTCCAAAGGGGTTAAATGAAGAAGGCTAGCAATTGAAGAGTAGGGAAGGAAAGTCACAAAGCTAGCTGCCAGCAAGGTTGTTCCAAGAACAAACCATGACGGACGACTTTGCAAGAAAGGAAGCTTTGCTGAACGGAGCATATGGATAACCATAGTTTGGGACCACATGGATTCAATGAACCAACCTGTCTGGAACAAGATGATAAAGCCCGTTGCAGACTCTGCTCCGTGAGCATAAGCTTGACCTGTCGCCATTGGGACAATGACAAAATAGAGCAAGATAAAGGTCAAAATATCAAAGGCAGAAGAAATCGGACCCATCCAAATCATAAAACGAGTAATAGACTTAGCTTCCCACTTATGGGGATGCTTCAAAAAGTCTTCATCTACATTATCAAATGGCAAGGCAATGCAAGAAAGGTCGTAGACGAGGTTTAACACAATCAAGTGAATCGGAGCCATAGGAAGGAAAGGTAAAAAGATACCAGAAACTAACAGAGAGAAAATGTTCCCGAAATTAGAGCTGACCGTCATCTTGATATATTTGGTCATATTAGCGTAGACTTTGCGTCCTTCAACCAGCCCTTTTTCAAGCACCATCAAATCCTTATCTAGCAAAATGACATCAGCCGTTTCTTTGGCAATATCTACTGCTGTATCAACAGAAATCCCCACATCGGCCACTTTCATAGAAGGGGCATCATTGATCCCATCTCCCATATAGCCGACACAATGTCCATTCGATTTGATTTGTAAAATGATTCGTGCTTTTTGAACCGGAGAGAGTTTGGCAAAGACGGTCACCATCTGAACTGCTTGGGCCAACTCTTCGTCCGTCATGGCGTCAATATCAGAACCCAACAAGATTTGATCAACATCTAAACCAACTTTTTCGCAAACTGCTTGGGTTACCTTCTCATTGTCTCCCGTCAAGATCTTTGTTTGAACACCGTGTTCTAACAAAGCTTGGATAGCAGGTGCTGCTGATGGTTTTGGTGGATCTAGAAAGGCAAGATATCCTGTTAGAATCATCTCTTTTTCATCTTCAACGGAGTAAGCAAAACCTTCTTTTAGGCCTGTTTTATAGGCGACTCCCAAGACTCGCAAGCCCTGTTGATTGAGTTGATCCACTTCTTTTAAGATTTCCACTCGAATATCATCCGTCAGAGGGCTAATCTGACCTTGATATTCCACATGGGTTGAAATCGCAAGCATTTCCTCTAGAGCACCCTTGGTTACCAAACTAACAACTTCGTTCTCATCCTTGACGATGACACTCATCCGTCTGCGTTCAAAATCAAAGGGCAATTCATCTATTTTTTGGAAGCTAGTATCCAAATTTTGTAGAATAGCGTGTTCTTTAGCTTCTTTTTCAGTTCTACTGATAATGGCACGGTCCATTAAATTTTTCAATCCCGTTTGAAAATAGGAATTGAGATAGGCACGTCTCAATACAGATAAATCCAAATCTCCATGTATATCCAAAGGATATTCAAGGACAATTTCGTCTTGGGTAAGGGTTCCGGTTTTATCCGTGCATAGGATATCAATAGCACCTAGGTCCTGTATGGCATTGAGTTTTTTGATGACGACTTTTTCCTTAGCCATGATAATGGAGCCTTTTGCTAGACTGGCCGTGATGATCATAGGAAGCATCTCAGGTGTCAATCCAACACCAACACTCAGTGCAAACACACCTGCTTCCAGCCAGTCGCCATCTGTCAAGCCATTGGAGAGAAATACGATGGGAACCATGACTAACATCAAACGGATCAAGAGCCAAGAGATGCTATTCATCTCCCGTTCAAAAGAGGTCGGTTCGTCATAGGTATTGAGAGTCTGCTCGATTTCTCCCATCATGGTGTCATCACCGACCGCTAGAATCAAGGCCTTGGCACTTCCTGATATAACATTGGTTCCCATAAAGGCGAGCGCTTCTGCTTCTAACAGACTATCAAAGTTTGACTGACTCATTTTTGACAAGGCTAGTTTCTCAACCGAGTCACTTTCACCTGTCAAACCAGACTGTTGGACAAAGAAATCACGTGATTCAATTAAAAGGAGGTCTGCTGGAATCATGTCCCCAGCACTTAATTTTACTATATCTCCAACGACCAAATCTTCAATTGCGACCTCTAAACTCTGGCCTTCGCGAATAACTGTGGCTGTATTCACAATCATTTTTGATAGATTGGTCGCAGCCTTGTCACTCCGCAGTTCTTGGACAAAGCGTATGCCACCAGAGATTAGAACGAGAACGACGATGATGATAGAGGTCGTCGGATCTTCTTGTCCAGGCTTCGCCAACCAGACATTGGTCACCATGGAAATCATAGCGATGACCAGCAGGATGATTGTAAATGGATTGATAATAGATTCGTAAATCTTTTTAAGGATACTGTCTTCTTGACCCTTGGTGATGGTGTTTTCGCCATATAGGTCACGATTTTTCTCCACCTGCTCCTCAGTCAAGCCTGTTAGACTTGTCTTATAAAAAGATAGAGTTTCGTTTAAAGGTGTGTGAATAGCTGTTGCTAATCTTTCTTTTGTAGTTTTCATTGGTTTCTCCTATCTGTATGAATGATGTGTTTCATACACAGAGACCAATCACTTTATAAGGGCAGAACGACACAAATCAGCGATTGGCTGTGTATGTGCGGTTCTGGATGATCGTCAATTTGCATCGTTTGTCTCCTTTCCTTGTTCTAAAACAGTAGAAAATCCCACCATAAAATGGCAGGATTGAAAAACTAATTATCTGTTTTTTCGTTCAAGCTTTAACTCCATAGGGCAATGTAATGAGCTTAGTCTTGGCCTTCGCGACCAGGACTGTTGACCAACGAGTAGTGTCTCCACTGCTTTGCGGTAGTCATCCGTATCCCTATGGTAGCCTCACCTACCGTTTTCGTCTATCAGTATAAACCTTTAAAATATAAAAGTCAATGATTTATCATAATTTTCTTAAATAACAATTAATTCTTTTGGAGCTAGAGTCAACAATTCGCAACCGTTATCTGTAATTAAGATATCATCTTCAATACGAACCCCGTATTTGCCATCCAAATAGATGCCTGGCTCATCGGTCAAGACCATTCTAGATTTAATGACTTCTTTGGAAGTTTGGCTAAAGTAAGGTTCTTCGTGGATATCCAGGCCAATACCATGGCCGATACCATGGGTAAAGTAGTCTCCATAGCCTGCTTCCACAATGATATCACGAGGAATTTTGTCAAAGTCGCGGAAACCTAGACCTGCCTTGGCATGGTCAATCAAGGCTTGATTGGCTTTCAGAACCGTATTATAAATCTCTGCCTGCTCGTCACTGACATAACCTAGATAAATGGTCCGTGTCATATCACTCACATAGTGGTCGTAGAGACAACCGAAGTCCATGGTAATGGCTTCGCCAAGCTCTACTGGCTTATGCATGGGATGGGCATGTGGTTTAGAAGAGTTGATACCACTCGCTAAAATGGTATCAAAAGACAAGCCTGCCGCCCCTAGCTCACGCATGCGGAAATCAAGGAAGTTGGCAATTTCAATTTCAGTCTTTCCTGGTTTGATAAAGTCAAGGGCATCGCGGAAAGCTTGGTCTGAGATAGAACAAGCCTTGCGAATAGTCGCAATCTCTTTCTCATCCTTAATCATACGAAGCGCTTCAACAAACTGAGTCTGTGGAAGCAAATCAATTCCCGCCAAAGCAGCCTGCATACGATGATAGTAAGAGACAGAAATCTCGTCCTCAAAACCAATGCGAGACAAGCCCATATCCTTAACAATGCCTGCAATGACAGCCAATTCATCGCGGTCAGCCACAATTTCAAAACCTGTTACTTCTTGCTTGGCTGCAATAATATAGCGAGAATCTGTCACCAAGACCTGACGGTCACGGCTGATAAAGACTGTTCCATTTGAACCCCAAAAACCGGTCAAATAATAGACGTTTTTAAGGTTATTGATAATGATACCATCTAGTTCTTTTTCTTGCATTTTAGCTAGAAATGCTTGTACACGTTTATTCATGATGTAACTTTCCTTTCAAATAGTGTCCTGTGTAGCTGGCTTCATTGGCAGCTACTTCTTCTGGAGTTCCTGTTGCGATGATGGTTCCACCACCGACACCGCCCTCAGGTCCCAAGTCGATGATATGGTCTGCAGTCTTGATAACATCTAGATTGTGCTCGATGACGAGGACGGTATTGCCATCGTCGACAAAGCGAGCCAAGACTTTAAGCAAGCGAGCGATATCCTCGGTATGAAGCCCTGTCGTCGGCTCATCCAGAATGTAGAAAGATTTTCCTGTCGAGCGTTTATGGAGTTCGCTAGCCAACTTCATACGCTGAGCTTCTCCCCCAGAAAGGGTGGTAGCCGGTTGCCCTAGCGTTACATAGCCCAGCCCCACATCCTTGATGGTCTGAAGTTTGCGTTGAATCTTGGGAATGTGTTGGAAGAATTCCACAGCATCGTTGACGGTCATGTCCAAAACCTGCGAGATATTCTTTTCCTTGTAGTGGACTTCTAGGGTTTCACTGTTGTAGCGAGTCCCGTGGCAGACTTCACAAGCCACGTAAACATCAGGCAAAAAGTGCATCTCGATCTTGATAATCCCGTCACCTGAACAGGCTTCGCAACGACCACCCTTGACGTTGAAACTGAAACGCCCCTTTTTGTAACCACGAATCTTAGCCTCATTTGTCTGGGCAAAAAGGTCACGTATATCGTCAAAGACCCCCGTATAGGTAGCCGGGTTGGACCTCGGCGTTCGTCCAATTGGGCTCTGGTCAATATCAATCAAGCGGTCTACATGCTCAATCCCTGTAATCGTCTTAAACTTACCAGGTTTGTCTGAATTACGGTTGAGCTTCTGGGCAATGGCTTTTTTGAGGATGGTGTTGATTAAGGTCGATTTCCCTGAACCTGATACCCCCGTCACTGCGATGAATTTTCCTAGCGGGAAGCGAGCAGTGATATTTTGCAAGTTGTTCTCACGCGCACCCGTCACCTCGATAAAACGACCATTTCCGGAACGGCGCTCTGTTGGTACTGGAATGGAACGTTTCCCTGACAAGTACTGACCTGTGATAGATTTACTGTTGCGAGCCACCTGCTTGGGTGTTCCTGCAGCAACAATCTCCCCACCAAAGACTCCCGCACCAGGACCAACGTCAATCAGATAATCCGCTTCACGCATGGTATCTTCGTCGTGTTCCACCACGATGAGGGTATTGCCCAAGTCGCGCATCTTTTTCAGACTGGCAATCAGGCGGTCATTATCCCTCTGGTGGAGACCAATCGATGGCTCATCCAGGATATAAAGGACACCTGATAGATTGGACCCAATCTGGGTCGCCAAGCGAATTCGCTGACTCTCCCCACCTGAAAGGGTTCCTGCCGAACGTGACAGCGTCAGATAGTTGAGACCTACGTTATTGAGGAAGGTCAAGCGATCCTTGATTTCCTTGAGAATAGGACGGGCAATGATGGCTTCATTTTCAGACAAGGTCAACTGGTTCACCAAGTCCAAGTGGTCTGCGATAGACAAGTCTGAGATTTCACCGATATGCGGTCCTTGCTCACCGCCTACACGGACAGACAAGGCCTGGTCATTGAGACGGTAGCCGTGACAAGTTCCGCAGGTTAGCTCATTCATGTAGAGGCGCATCTGGGTGCGCGTGTAGTCACTATTGGTTTCATGGTAACGGCGCTTGATATTACCAATCACTCCTTCAAAAGGAATGTCAATGTCGCGCACACCGCCAAATTCATTCTCATAGTGGAAATGGAATTCCTTGCCATCTGAACCGTAGAGAATCAAGTTCTTATCTTCTTCTGACAAATCCTCAAAAGGCTTATCCATATCTACTCCAAAGGCTGTCATGGCCTGCTCTAGCATGTTTGGATAGTAGTTGGATGAGATAGGATTCCAAGGTGCTAGGGCACCCTCACGCAAGGTTTTGCTGGCATCAGGAACCACCAAATCAGTATCCACCTCCAGCTTGATGCCCAAACCGTCACACTCGCTACAAGAGCCAAAAGGAGCATTAAAGGAGAAGAGACGAGGCTCTAACTCTGGTACGGTAAAACCACAAACCGGGCAGGCATAGTGCTCAGAGAATAGCAACTCCGAATCGTCCATGGTGTCGATAATGACATAACCTTCTGCGATACGAAGGGCAGCCTCAATGGAGTCAAAGAGACGGCTACGGATGCCCTCCTTGATGACAATACGGTCAACCACAACATCAATATTGTGTTGCTTGCTCTTAGACAACTCTGGCACTTCGGTCACATCATAGACCTCCCCATCCACTCGGACGCGGACATAGCCGTCTTTCTGAACCTTTTCAATGACACTCTTATGTTGCCCTTTTTTCTTACGAATGACCGGAGCTAAGATTTGCAGACGTTGGCGTTCTGGCAATTCCAAAACCTTATCCACGATTTGCTCTACAGAAGAGGCCTTGATAGCCCCGTGCCCGTTGATACAGTAAGGCGTCCCCACACGTGCGTAAAGGAGACGCAGATAGTCATTGATTTCAGTTGTTGTCCCAACGGTCGAGCGTGGGTTTTTACTAGTGGTTTTCTGGTCGATGGAAATAGCTGGGCTAAGACCGTCAATGGCATCCACATCTGGTTTTTCCATGTTGCCCAAAAACTGACGAGCATAGGCTGATAGACTCTCTACATAGCGACGTTGTCCCTCCGCATAGAGGGTATCAAAGGCCAGACTGGATTTCCCAGAACCTGACAAACCAGTCACGACGACCAGCTTGTCTCGCGGAATCTCCACATCAATATTTTTTAAGTTATGGGCACGCGCCCCATGAATCACAATTTTATCTTGCATCTTTGTTCTTTCTAGTCCATTATTGCTTTCCATTATACCAAAAAATGTGAAATTCTATTACCCAAAAAGCTGTTTTTATAGTATAATAGTACGGTGCAAAAAATGAATCACTGAAATAGTAGGAAAGGATAGGGGATATGAAACAAGTTTTTCTCTCAACAACAACTGAATTTAAAGAGATCGACACGCTTGAACCGGGTACTTGGATTAACCTCGTCAATCCTACACAAAATGAATCTTTGGAAATCGCCAACGCCTTCGATATCGACATCACTGACCTCCGAGCACCGCTCGATGCGGAAGAAATGTCCCGTATTACCATCGAAGATGCGTACACTCTAATTATCGTGGACGTCCCCGTCACCGAAGAAAGAAATAATCGCACCTACTATGTAACCATCCCGCTAGGGATTGTCATTACCGATACCACGATTATCACTACCTGCTTAGAGCCACTGCCTGTACTAGATATCTTTATTAACCGCAGGCTTCGAAACTTCTATACCTTCATGCGCTCTCGCTTTATCTTTCAGCTCCTTTATCGTAATGCAGAGCTTTATCTAACTGCCCTTCGTTCAATTGACCGTAAAAGTGAACAAATTGAAAGTCAACTTCACAAGTCTACTCGAAACGAAGAACTGATCGAACTCATGGAATTGGAAAAGACCATCGTCTATTTCAAGGCCTCACTTAAGACAAACGAGCGCGTGATTAAGAAATTGACCAGCGCAACTAGCAATATTAAGAAATACCTAGAGGATGAGGATATTCTTGAAGATACTCTAATAGAAACGCAACAGGCCATCGAGATGGCAGATATCTATGGAAACGTCCTTCACTCTATGACAGAGACCTTTGCCTCTATCATTTCCAACAACCAGAACAACATCATGAAGACCCTGGCTCTCGTGACCATCGTCATGTCTGTCCCAACTATGATCTTCTCAGCCTACGGGATGAACTTTAAGGATAATGAAATCCCTCTGAACGGTGAGCCACACGCCTTCTGGTTAATCGTCTTTATCGCCTTTGCTATGAGTGTCTCGCTCACTCTCTATCTCATCCATAAAAAATGGTTCTAAGAGGAATCCCTATGTCTCAGATTGATTTACAAAAACTAACCAAGAAAAACCAAGAGTTTATCCACATCGCAACCCAGCAATTTATCAAAGATGGCAAAACAGATGCTGAAATCAAGGCTGTCTTTGAGGAAGTCATTCCTAAAATCCTTGAAGAGCAAGCCAAAGGAACGACGGCTCGTGCCCTCTATGGTGCTCCAACCCACTGGGCTCATAGCTTTACAGTCAAGGAACAGTACGAAAAAGAGCATCCTAAGGAAAATGATGATCCAAAACTCATGATTATGGACTCAGCCCTTTTCATCACTGGTTTGTTTGCAATGATCAGTGCCATTACGACAGCCTTTTCAGCTAATCAAGCCATTGGCTATGGCTTGATTACCCTTTTGCTTGTTGGTCTTGTAGGAGGACTTGCCTTCTACTTGATGTACTACTTTGTCTACCGCTATTATGGACCAGACACAGACCGTAGCCAGCGTCCTCCATTCTGGAAATCTGTGCTCGTTATCCTGGCTTCTATGGTCCTTTGGTTAGCCGTTTTCTTTGGAACTAGCTTCCTACCAGCAGCCCTCAATCCAGTCCTTGCTCCATTGCCTTTGGCTATCCTAGGAGCAGTGCTTCTCGCCCTTCGCTTCTATCTCAAAAAACGCTTCAATATCCGAAGCGCAAGCGCAGGCCCATCACGTTATTAAGAAAAGTGAAAAGCTATGGCATATAGTCAATCTTTAGCTCAGCAGATTCGCAAAATTCTAGCACTCAAACTTCCTCCCCAAATTTTCGAAGAAGAGCTAGAAGAAAAGAAACTGTTTGGTGGCCTGGCCTTTATGATTCGTGGGAAAATGGTCCTTACAGTCAGTTCCAGAAAGGACGAGCTGGTTATGGTGAGAATCGGCAAAGAAATGGAAAAGCAAGTTCTACCTCGAACAGGAGCCCATACTACATTGATGAGAGGGCGACCTTATCATGGCTATATAGACCTAGATATCGAAGGTCAAAAAGAACTTCCTTACTGGATTGATTTAGCCCTCTCCCATAATCAAGAGTTGACCAAGTAACTCATATCTAGCGAGATTAGAAAAACGAAAAGCAACTGCACAGGTGGTTGCTTTTTCACTCGCTTTCTTGAGATTCAATAGCACTTCTGAGTCTCATTCTTGTAGTTTTCTCTCATCTTTTGTGATAGAATAGGCTCATACTCAATGAAAATCAAAGAGCAAACTAGGAAGCTAGCCGCAGGCTGTACTTGAGTACGGCAAGGCTAAGCTGACGTGGTTTGAATTTGATTTTCGAAGAGTATCAATCTATTTCTAGGAGGATGAGATATGGTTTCTACTATTGGTATTGTTAGTTTGTCTAGTGGCATTATCGGAGAAGACTTTGTCAAACACGAAGTGGAGCTGGGTGTCCAGCGTCTCAAGGATCTGGGACTCAATCCTATCTTTTTGCCTCATTCGCAAAAAGGATTAGACTTTATCAAGGATCATCCTGAGGCGCGTGCAGGGGATTTGATGCAGGCCTTTTCGGACGATAGCATCGACATGATTCTATGCGCCATTGGTGGAAACGATACCTATCGCTTGCTACCTTATCTTTTTGAAAAGGACCAACTACAAAAGGTTATCAAGCCAAAGATCTTTCTCGGTTTCTCGGATACGACCATGAACCACCTTATGTTGCACAAACTAGGAATCAAGACTTTTTACGGCCAATCCTTTCTAGCCGACATTTGTGAATTGGACAAGGAGATGTTGCCCTATAGCTTTCACTACTTTAAAGAATTGATAAAGACGGGAAGAATCTCAGAAATTCGACCTAGTGACGTTTGGTATGAGGAAAGAACTGACTTCAGTCCCAAAGCTTTGGGAACACCTCGTCTCAGCCATGTAAATACTGGTTTTGACTTGTTACAAGGAAATGCCCAGTTTGAGGGAGAAATCCTCGGTGGTTGTCTTGAGTCTCTCTATGATATTTTTGACAACTCTCTACACGCAGATAGCACAGACCTCTGCCAAAAGTATACACTTTTCCCTGACTTGTCAGACTGGGAAGGAAAGATTCTATTGCTAGAAACAAGTCAAGAAAAGCCTGAACCTGATGATTTCAAAAAAATGTTGCTAGCTTTGAAAAAAACTGGAATATTTGAGGTCATCAGTGGACTCTTGGTCGGAAAACCTATGGATGAAACTTTCTATGACGACTATAAAGAGGCACTATTGGATATCATTGATAACAATATCCCGATTGTCTATAATCTGAATGTCGGCCACGCAACTCCAAGAGCCATTGTTCCCTTTGGCGTTCACGCTTATGTGGATGCACAGGAGCAAGTCATTCGCTTTGACTATAACAAAAAATAAACAATTTCTCCATTTTTGTGCTTTGGTATTGATTTTCGTTACAATTTGTGTCTGAATTTATTGCATTTTGCTTATTTCTATGATATCCTTTTGAAGGAGGTGTATATGACTAAACAAAAAATAAATCAAATTGTCGGTTCAATCGGGGCTTTTATCGGGATTATTGTATTTATCGCCTACATCCCACAAATTTTTGCCAATTTACAAGGCAACAAAGCTCAACCATTCCAGCCTTTATCCGCAGCAGTATCTTGTTTAATTTGGGTTATTTACGGATGGACAAAAGAGCCTAAGAAGGATTGGATACTAATTATTCCAAACTCAGCTGGCGTTGTCTTAGGTGGACTGACATTTCTTACTGCACTATAAAAATTACTAGCATATAATCAAAAAGCTGAGAGGAATTTCTCAGCTTTTTTCTATATTCTCAGATAGTTAGACGCTTGCACTCACTAATTTCCGTTTTTCCACTCACAATCATTCTCGTGGTCGTCTATCAGACCTGCCGCCTGAAGAAAAGATAAAACGGCGACTGGACCTGTAAACTTGAAGCCTCGTTTTTTGAGATCTTGAGATAACTTTTCAGACAAAGGGGTTTTAGCAGGTGCCTGGCGATAGTCAGAGACATCATTTACGATAGTTTTTCCCTCGACAAAAGACCAGAGGTAGGCATCAAAGGAGCCATATGCTGCCTGGACTTGTAAAAATGCTTGGGCGTTGGCGCGCGTCGCAAAAATCTTGGCCCTATTTCGGATGATAGCTGGATTGTCTAACAAGGCCTCCAACTCTGCATCCGTCATCTCCACAACACCTTGGACTTGGTAGTTGTAAAATGCTTCTCTGAAAGCTTGGCGCTTGTTTAGCACCGTTTCCCAAGACAGACCAGCCTGATAAGTCTCCAAACAAAGCAACTCAAAAAGGGCGCGGTCATCATGAAGGGGCTGGCCCCACTCCTCGTCATGATAGCCCACATATAAAGGGTTATTCACTTTTACCCAACCACAACGTTTCGGCATATTATTCTCCTATTTGACCAACATCTTGAGGGCTGACTTGATGTAGTTTTCAGCTGTATCCGTCGTTCCTTCAAAGAATTTCTTGATTTTCTTGAGCTCTGTTGCCTTGTAGCCCAGTGCCAACATGGCTTCCATAGCTTCTTCCAGTTCTTGGTTTTCAGCGCTGGCTTGCACTGCGACCTTGGCAGGAAGGGCATCACTAGCTACAACCACTTTCCCTTCCAAGTCCAGCACCATCTGTTGGGCTGTTTTCTTACCAATTTTAGGGAACTTGGTCAAGTAGGTGATGTTCTTGGTTTCGATGGCTTGAACCAAGCCAGCATTGTCATCGGCTGCAATAATAGCAAGAGCAGACACAGGACCAATCCCTGAGACCGAAATCAGACTGAGAAAAAGTTTCTTCTCGTCTTCTGAGCGAAAGCCATAGAGTAGATGGGCATCCTCACGCACGATCTGATGAACATAAATTTGAGCTTCTTGGTTAACCTGACCTGAGTAGGCATAGGGGTTGGCCACATGCAAGATATAACCGATACCATTTGCCTCAAGGACGATATATTTAGCAGTGATTTTGGTAATGATTCCTTTTAGATATTCGTACATAATTTTCTCCATAATTTTGCCTATCTAGTATACCATATTTCCTCAAGACAGACTGCAACAAAAGGTGCAACCTCTGGTTGACAAATAGTACAGGAGATTGTATTCTCATTATAAGTAAAAATTGTTAGGATAGAAGTAGAAAAAAGGAGGATAGAATGATGAAACTCGCAGAAAAACTATTTGAACTCAGAAAGGAAAAAGGTTGGTCCCAAGAAAAGCTAGCAGAACAAATCAATGTTTCTCGGCAAAGCATCTCCAAATGGGAGTCTGGTCAAGTTCTTCCAGAAATCGAAAAAATCATTGAATTAAGCAAGATTTTTCAAGTGACAACTGACTATCTACTACTAGATGAAAACTCTGAAAAAACTTCCACAGTAGTGATCTTGGAAGAAGACAAGGACAAATACTATAAAGAGGTTAAATCCTTTGGTCTTTGGCAAGTGATTAATGTTTTCGTATTGGCTCTGGCTATCTATCTCTTTTTATCTGGTTCTAGTTTCCCAGCCGAATTCACCGCTTGGATCTGGCTGACCTTCGTTCTCTTAATCGCTTCTGCTATCGCTATCAATAAGGCTCTCAAAACCAAACAACGTTATCTTGATAAGGTCATTGGCCTTGAGACTCCTTCAGACAATGACGACTATACCAAACCTTGAATTAGCTAATTCAGTTTTGCAACATCTTTTAGAACTGGTCTTGTCAAGCAAGTGTAAATCTCGTGTCAAGTTCCCACTTTAGTAAAACTAAAAAGCCTTGTTCTAAAAGAACAAAGGCTTTTTGTGTTCTTAATATTTCCCCAACTCTCGAAGGCTGGTGTGATTTTCCTGAATACGTCGGAACATCTTTTCCATATCCGACTTGGTGAAATGCACCAAAACAGGGCGTCCATGCGGACAGTTATAGGGATTGTCACATTGAGAAAGCTGATAAAGGAGCTGTCTAGCTGAATGGCCATCGATACGATGGTTGGCCTTGATAGACCGCTTGCAGGACATCATGATAGCCAGCTCTGCTCGGTATTTCTTGATCGAAACTTCCTTGGTCAAGAGCAGCATGTCACACATTTCATAGATACCAGACTCGATTTCCTCTTCTGCCATCCAGATGGGATGTTCACGCAGGATAAATTGATTTTCTCCATACTCTGCTAGAAAGACGCCCACTTCCTCTAAGAGAGGCATTCTTCCCCTGAGACGCAAGGCATCATCCGCAGGAAATTCAAAGATATAGGGCACTAGGAGTTGTTGCTGACTCTGGTCAACATCGCCGATGCTTTCACGATATTCCTCATACTTGACCCGTTCCTGGGCTGCGTGCTGGTCTATGATGTAGAGTCCATCTCGCCCTTGGGCAAAGAGATAAGTTCCGTGCATTTGTCCGAAAAACTCCAACTCTGGGAAGCTGGATGCTTCTTCTCGCTCCAGCTTATCATAGGCCTTATCGAGACTAGCCAGGTCTAACTCTGGATGGTCTAGTTGGTCGTAGTTAGCAGGCTTTCTCTCTGCAAAATGCAGTTTTGCTGGCTGGGTTAGCTGGTCCAAGGTTTCCTTGGCAAACAGGGTTAGGTCCTTACCCTCCTCAGTTAATTCAACCTGGTGATCAGCCACCTCAACTTGACTGGGTCTGGTTGCCTCCGTTTTTTCATAGTAAAGCGTATTTTCTTTGAGTGGGAGAATGGTCTGCTCTACCTTTTGACGATTACGCACGGTCGACTTGGCAAGATTTTCTAAAGCATCAGGAATCAAGGCTTGCTCTTTGAGACTGTTAGAAATAGCTTCTGAAACCAGCGCCATCAGTTCTTTTTCCTTGGAAATCCGCACTTCTTGTTTGGTTGGATGGACATTGACATCAGCCAGATAAGGATCGATATGGATGTGAATGACAGCTAGCGGAAAGCGCCCTACCATGAGTTTGCTTCCATAACCGTCAAGAATAGCGCGATTGAGCAAGAAGTTCTTGATATAACGGCCATTGATGAAGAGGCTGATATAGTTACGATTTGCTCGGGTTAACTCAGGCAGAGACACAAAACCTGTAATTTCGAAATCTAAGTCAGAGTTCTCAATGGCAATCATCTTCTTGGCACTCGCCAAACCATAAATCCCTGCGATGGCTTGACGCAGTTGACCAGTCCCTGCTGTCCGCGTCATTTCTTTGCCATCGCTGATTAGACGAAAGGAAATCTCGGGATGAGCCAAACCCAGACGGTTGACAATATCGATGATATGAGACAATTCCGCTTGCTGGCTCTTCATATACTTGAGGCGGGCAGGGGTGTTGAAAAAGAGGTCCTCCACACAAACTTTGGTCCCCACAGGACTAGTCGCTGGGATGACTTCCTCAACCTCTCCCCCACGCGCGATTAGCTTAGTCCCATGACTCGCACCATCCACCGCTGTCAACAGAGTCAAGACACTGACAGAAGCGATAGAGGGCAGGGCTTCACCACGAAAACCAAGCGTCCGAATCCGAAAGAGGTCTGCTTGATTTTTTATCTTACTGGTCGCATGTCGACGCAAGGCCAATTCCACCTCATCGTGGGCAATTCCATGGCCATTATCTGTGATTTGAATCTTCTTAAGACCAGCTTCCTCAATCTCAATGATAATCTGGCTAGAACCCGCGTCAATGGCATTTTCTACCAACTCTTTGACCACACTGGCAGGACGTTCAATGACCTCTCCTGCCGCGATCTGGTTTGCCAACACTTCTGGTAATTCAATAATATGAGACATCTTTCAGCCCCTTTCTGTATCTATTTTCCTAGAAATTGATTAGTGCTATTATACCATATTTCAGATGTTACCAGAAAAAGCAAATACCACATAGACTCCAAATCTCTCCACATAGGCAAAAGCTCTTGCCATGGATCGTAAAATAGTGTTTAATAAAGGTGTACAAGAAGTGATCACAACCTTGTATAACTGAAAAGGAGAGAAATTTATGAAAGTAGAACTACAGATTAAGGAGACTTACGAGGAGGAAAAGCTGATTGTCCAAACTCCTCAGCCGACCGAAAAAGTCCAGAAAGTCATCGAGTTCGCAGAAAATATTGACCAAAAAGAAACAATCAAAGGTAAGATTGATAATCAGGTCTATCTAGTTGAAATTAGCAAGATTCAGCGTTTCTATATAGAGAATCGAAAGGTTCTAGCAGAAACTGCATCTCAGACCTACAGCGTTGATTTGCGACTCTATCAGGTTCTTGAACTCTTGCCGACCACTTTTATCCAAATTTCCCAATCTGAAATCGTCAATATCGACTCCATCTCTCATCTCAAACTCACTCCCAACGGCCTGGTCGAAATCTTTCTCAAAAACGAAAGCTTCACCTACTCTTCACGCCGTTACCTAAAAACCATCAAGGAGAAATTAGAACTATGAAAAAACAAATCTTTCACGACGCAGCTGCTGGCGTCCTCATCGGCCTCATCCTCTCTATCATCTTTTCACTCATTTATGCCCCAAATACCTATGCCCCACTGAGTCCCGAGTCTCTCATCGGACAAGTGATGGCTCAACATCAGGTTCACGGTGCCCTGGTCTTACTCTACTGCATGATCATCTGGTCAGCTATCGGAGTTCTCTTTAGCTTTGGCAGTCGCTTATTCAGCCGTGACTGGAGCTTGCTCCGTGCCACACTTTCCCATTTCTTCCTCATGCTGGCTGGCTTTGTCCCACTGGCAACTCTGGCTGGTTGGTTTCCCTTCCACTGGACCTTCTATCTCCAGCTCATTCCAGAGTTTGCGATTGTCTACCTTATCATCTGGACTATTCTCTATAAAAGAGAAGCTAAAAAAGTGGACTACATCAATCAACTTTTGGTCCATAAAAAGTAATAGAGAAAAACCCACTCACAAAAATGTGAGTGGGCTCTTTTTATAACTTTTGTTTGAACTCGACTAAGACATTCATAGCCTGCATAGGTGTCATGTTGTAAATATCCAGTTTAGCTAATTCTGCTAGGATAGGATGCTCTGCAGGCGCGTCAAAGAGTGACATCTGCTCTGTGACGGCGCTAGTTTGCCTCATGGGAGCTGGGCTTTCTTGCCCCTGACTCTCAAGTTGCGTTAAAATCTTATCCGCTCTTGCTAAAAGTTCTGCTGGTAAGCCAGCAATCTTAGCAACATGGATACCGTAGGATTTGTCAGCAGGTCCTGGTTCGATCTTGTGAAGGAAGGTGACCTGCCCATCCTGCTCCAAGGTTGCCACATGAACATTGACCAAGTGTTCCAAGCTAGACTCCAGACTGGTCAACTCATGGTAGTGGGTCGCAAAGAGGGTTTTGGCTCCGATATGTTCATGAATGTATTCGATGATGGACTGGGCCAGAGCCATCCCGTCATAAGTCGCAGTTCCCCGTCCTAACTCATCAAAGAGAATCAAGGAATCCTTAGTCGCATGCGAAATAGCATTGTTGGCCTCCATCATCTCTACCATGAAGGTTGATTGACCTGAAACCAAGTCATCTGCTGCTCCGATACGGGTAAAGATAGCATCGAAGATAGGCAAATGGGCACTTTCTGCCGGCACATACGAGCCTAGCTGGGCCATAACCGCCGTCATAGCTAGCTGGCGCATGTAGGTAGACTTCCCACTCATGTTGGGCCCTGTGATTAGCTGAATACTCGTATCTTCTGCCATCTGAATAGTATTAGGAATATAGGTCTGAGCTCCCATGACCTTTTCGACGACAGCATGGCGCCCTTTCTGGATATCAATTTGTGGATCGTCACCAAACTCAGGTCGGATCAAATGCTGGGTTTCAGCCACAACTGCGAGACTTTGCAAGACATCAACCGTTGCAATTCCTTGGGCTAGAGCCTGCAAACGCTGGATGTACTTGCTGACTTCCTCACGGATGCGCATAAAGATTTCATATTCTAGGTTGGCTGACTTCTCACGCGCCTCCAGCATATCTCCCTCGATACGAGCTAATTCTTCGGTACCAAAGCGTTCTGAGTTTTTCAACGTTGCCTTGCGGAAAAAGTGGGCAGGCACATTCCCCAGTTGCGAATTGGTCACATGGAAATAGTAACCATCCTTCTTATTGTAGTCAATCTTAAGCGTGCTGATGCCAGAGTTTTCTCTCTCCTTGGCCTCAATCTCAGCAATCCAACTGGTCCCTTCTCTGAGCACTCGGCGGTATTTATCCAAGGTTTCATCAAATCCAGTTCGAATAATACCACCTTCCGTAATCACATGAGGAGCTTCAGGAGCAATCGCTGCGCTAATCAAGCTCTCCAACTCAGGAATGGCATCCAACTGTGCGATGAGATAGGCCAGAGCAGGTTGCTCCATTGCCTCTAAAATCGCTCGAATCCGTGGCACACTGGATAAGGTGGTCGCCAACTGCAAGAGATCCTTGGGATTGGTCTTGCCAAAAGAAACCCGACTAGCCAAGCGTTCGATGTCATAAACACCTTTGAGACTGTCTGTCAAATCACTGCGCTCAAAGAAGTGGTCAAGAAAGACCTGCACCACCTCTTGGCGTTGGACGATTCGCTCCTTATCAATCAAAGGACGATGGATCCAAGAACGCAAGAGTCGCATACCCATAGCTGTTTTGGTTTCATCCAAAAGCCAGAAAAGACTGCCTTGCTTCTTACCTGAACGAGCATTCTCAACCAAATCCAGACTAGCCTTGGTCGCATAGTCCATCTGTAAGAAATCTTTGATTTCATAGCGGATAACTGGTTTGAGATGATTCAATTCCCGCATCTGGGTCCGATGAACATACTGGAGCAGCTTACTAGCTGCCGCTTGCTCCACAGCTGCCAGTCGTGGATCCAGTAAATGAACATCCTCAAAGCCTTCTTTCTCATAAGAAAGTACCAGATTCATCTGACGGCTGAGGATTTGTTCTTCTTCCTCAGACAAGTCATAACCCAGCACCACTTCACGAGCCTTGAGATTGCGAATTTCCCCACAAACTAGAGTGAAATCCAATAAACCTGTCACATAAAAATCACCTGTCACCAGATCCATATAAGCTAGGCCAAATTTATTGCCATCACGATCTATGGCAACCAAGAAATTGTTCTGACTATCGGGCTTACTACTATCAACCACTGTACCGGGGGTGATGACCTGAACCACCTCTCGCTTGACAACCCCAACCGCTTGTTTGGGATCTTCCATCTGCTCGGCAATAGCCACCTTATAGCCCTGCTCAATCAAAACATCGATATACTGCTGGGCAGAATGATAGGGAACACCAGCCATGGGTATCGGATTTTCTGCATTTTTATTACGACTGGTCAGTGAAATCTCTAAAATCTGCGCCGCATTGACCGCATCTTCATAAAACAGCTCATAAAAATCACCCATCCGAAAGAGCAGAAAAGCATCTGGATATTGCTTTTTAATATCCACATACTGCTGCATACCAGGTGATAGTTTTTCTGTCGTCATATTGGCTCTCTCCTTGTCAAAAATAAGGCTTGGGAACAAGTCCCAAAACCCTATTCATCCTTCATCAAATCTAGCAAACGCTCTTCCATGAGTTTGGCAACATGCTGGTCTCGACAAATAACCAGTAAGGTATTGGCACCAGCAACCGTCCCTAAAATCGCCTCGTCCTTATTTTCATCAACAATATTTGCTAAGACAGCTGCTTCTCCCAACTTGGTATGAAGTACCAAAGTAAACTCTGCTCTCGCAACCCCTTCTAGATGATGCGACAAAAACTCTACCAAATCAATCTTTTCTGTTTCATTCGCTAGCACATAATACACCATACCATTTTTCTTAACCTTGATCAAGCCGATCTCGCGCAGGTCGCGAGACAAGGTCGTTTGCGTCACAAAGACATTCCGAACTTCTAGGCGATCTTGGATATCCTTTTGTGTAGCTAGTTTTTCCTCAGTGATCATCTTTTTAATCAACTGGTGTCGTTCTTTTTTTCTCATATCAACCTCTTACATGAATATTTATAACCGATTTCGGGTTTATTTTTAGATATAATTATACCAAAAAAACTGAATAATTCAAAAAAATCTTTCTTCTTTCACTAAATTTATGATAAAATAGAATAAAAGTCCAAAAGGAGCCTACTTATGAGTACAAAAAAACTGATTGCTAGTGAATTGGCTAGCGTCATCGATAGCCTAGATCAAGAGGCTATTTTAAATTTACTAGAACAACCAAAAAACTCTGACATGGGAGATATCGCTTTTCCTGCTTTCTCACTTGCAAAAGTCGAACGCAAAGCCCCTCAAATAATTGCTGCTGAAATCGCTGAAAAAATCAACAGCCAAGCCTTTGAAAAAGTTGTTGCAACTGGCCCTTACGTCAACTTCTTCCTTGATAAAGCTGCCATTTCTGGAGCAGTTATCAAAGAGATCATCGAAAAAGGATCTGACTACGCTCAACAAACGGAAGGCAAAGAGCAAAATATCACGATTGACCTATCAAGTCCAAACATCGCAAAACCTTTCTCAGTAGGCCACTTACGTTCAACTGTTATCGGAGATGCTCTTTCTAATATCTTTAAGAAAATGGGCTACAACACTATTAAAATCAACCACCTTGGAGACTGGGGTAAACAGTTTGGTCTTCTCATGGTTGCTTATAAAAAATGGGGAAGTAAGGAAGCCGTAGAAGCTAATCCAATTGACGAATTGTTAAAATTGTACGTTCGCATCAATGCTGAAATCGAAAATGACCCAGCTCTTGATGATGAAGGACGTCTCTGGTTTAAAAAATTGGAAGATGGCGATCCAGAAGCAACTCAACTTTGGCAATGGTTCCGTGACGAAAGTTTGGTTGAGTTCAACCGCATTTACAAACTGTTGAACGTTGAATTTGACAGTTTGAACGGTGAAGCCTTCTACAACGATAAGATGGATGAGGCCGTGCAAATCCTTGAAGAAAAAGGTTTGCTAGAAGAATCACGCGGCGCTAGCATTGTCAACCTCGATGATGTTGAACTTCCACCCGCTATGATTAAGAAATCTGACGGTGCAACCCTCTACATTACACGTGATATTGCGACAGCTATCTACCGTGCACGTACTTACAATTTTGTTAAGAATATCTATGCGGTTGGTCAAGAGCAGTCTAACCACTTTAAACAGTTAAAAGCCGTCTTGAAAAAAATGGGATTTGACTGGAGCGATGATATGATTCACGTAGACTTCGGTTTGGTAACCAAGAATCGTCAAAAGCTCTCTACTCGTAAAGGAAATATCATCCTGCTCGAACCTACTCTTCAAGAAGCTATCAGCCGTGCCAAAGCACAAATCGAAGCGAAAAATCCTGACCTCGAAAACAAGGAACAGGTTGCCCAAGCTGTCGGAGTGGGAGCTGTTAAATTCTACGACCTCAAAACGGACCGCAGAAATGGTTACGACTTTGACCTCGAAGCTATGGTTTCCTTTGAAGGAGAAACTGGTCCATACATCCAATACGCTTACGCTCGTATTCAGTCTCTACTTAGAAAAGCAGACTTCCAACCAAATGCTCAAGCAAATTACAGTCTAAATGATGCTGAAAGCTGGGAAATTATCAAACTTCTCCAAGACTTTGCCCGTGTCATCAAACGCGCATCTGTTAACTATGATCCGTCGCTAATCGCTAAATACGCAATCAGCTTGGCTCAAGCTTTCAACAAATACTATGCCCACACTCGTATCCTGGATGAAAGTCCAGAGCGCGACAGTCGCCTAGCTCTCAGCTACGCAACAGCTGTTGTTCTCAAAGAAGCCCTTCGTTTGCTTGGAGTAGAAGCACCGGAGAAGATGTGATTCAGTACTAACAATTGGAACTAAAGTTCCTAATTGTTAGACGCTAGCCGCTTATATGCGAACTAGCTAACTGCTTCACTAGTCATGACCCCTAAATATAATCGATTTAGAGGCCATGACGTCGTAACTATGGTGATTTGGCTAGGCGCTTCACTAATTCACATAAATAAACAGCGATTTGTTTATGTCATAATAATAAAAAACTAGACCTTTCAAGTATATCATCGAATTATCTAGTCTCTTGTGCGGGATGCCTGCCATGCAATTCTAGTCACCTAATAGAAAAGCGAAATGTTTCTTTCGCTTTTCTTATGTCATCAACTTTTTTATCAAACCAGGAGAAATTTTATGAGCCAGTATGCTTATATCTTAGTTCTTATCAGTCTTGTCGTTCTTTTTCTCATCAATAAGTACGAAAAAGAAAAACTTCAACAACTCCTTCAGGAACAGCTTCTGAGGGACGAAGCTTTCAAAACAGACATACGCGAAAGGATCCAAACAACGGAAAATATCAATGATGTGATTGACTACATCAATAAAGGTTACCGTTTGGGACTCCTGCTTTCTAAGGAAATCACTGAGCAACTGAAATAAGGGAATCCGAGAAGCTTTTTTCTCGGATTTTTTACTCCCATCAATACCATTTCCTTGTGATAATCATATCTTTCATATGATTTTTCTGAAATTTTCTAAATTTTTCAAAAATTATCTTGCGTTTTTCATAAGTTTCTTGTAGAATAGTAGCTATCTATTCAGATTATTCTGAAAATTCAAAAATAGGAGTGTTTATTATGTCACAAGTTACGTTATCAAACCAGTCAACCTGGGCAAGCAAACTAAAGGCAATGGGGCCAGGAATCCTAATGGCTTCTGCAGCCGTTGGAGGTTCTCACATCGTTTCCTCTACTCAAGCTGGTGGTTCTTATGGTTGGTCACTACTCCTCTTAGTTATCTTGGCCAATGTTTTTAAATATCCATTTTTCCGTTTTGGTGCAGAGTATACTGCCGACACTGGCAAAACCTTGGTCGAAGGCTATGCCGAAAAAGGAAAACTCTATCTCTGGATTTTCTTTGTCCTCAATGTCTTCTCTGCTATGGTCAATACAGCCGGAGTCGCTATCCTGTGCTCAGCCATCATCGCTAGCGCCTTTCCAATGATTGGACTTAGCATCACTCAATGGTCCCTTATCCTTGTTGCAGTCATTTGGGCGATGCTACTCTTTGGGGGCTACAAACTATTGGACGGTATGGCAAAATGGATCATGTCTGCTTTGACCATTGCAACTGTTCTTGCAGTTATCATTGCAGCAATTAAGCATCCCGAATACAGCTCTGATTTTGTCGAAAAGACACCTTGGCAAATGGCGGCCCTCCCTTTTATCGTTTCCCTCCTAGGATGGATGCCTGCCCCTATTGAAATTTCAGCCATCAATTCACTCTGGTCTGCTGAAAAGAAAAAGACCGTTAACTTTAACACAGAAGACGCTCTGTTCGACTTTAACGTTGGTTACATTGGAACTGCTATTCTAGCTGTATTCTTTGTGGCACTAGGAGCACTCATTCAGTATCCTACAGGGCAAGCGGTTGAAGCTGCTTCAGCCAAATACATCTCGCAGTTTGTGGGCATGTATGCCTCTGTCCTTGGCGAATGGTCTCGATATTTGATTACCTTTATCGCCTTTCTCTGTATCTTTGGGACAGTAATTACTGTCATCGATGGCTATTCACGTGTCAATCAGGCCTCCCTTCAACTCTTGGCAAATCAAAAAGAGGATACTCGTAAATCTTTGAACCTCTGGATGACCATTACCGCTATCATTGGTATCGTCATCATCAAATTCTTTGCTGGACAAGTTTCAACCATGCTCCGCTTTGCCATGATCGGTTCTTTCCTGACAACACCATTCTTCGCTCTGTTGAACTATGTATTGGTGACACGTGAAAATAAAAATCTTCCTTCTTGGTTGAAACTCCTCGCCATTGCAGGATTGATTTTCCTCTTTGGATTTGCCATCTTCTTTATCTATGCACTTGCCATCGGAAAAGCAGGTTAATTCACAAAGCAGCACCCTCATCTGGGTGCTTTTTTCTGCATTCAAAAGGCAGTTGAGAAAATCCAACTGCCTACTTGAACGATTCTAACTTTCTGAATCCAATCCATATAAGTCCGCGATAATCGTTGCGACTTTTTTAATATCTCCCAGCATGCCACGCATTTCAAAGTCAGCCAATACAGGGAAACCAAAGCGCTGACTGTACTGCTTGGCTGTCAGACAGTATTGGTTATTAAAATTACGATTACCAGATCCCACTACCCCAAAACACTTACTAGCATTGTCTCCATAGGCGATAAAGTCGCCCACTGGAGTCGTAAGAATCTCAACATCGCCGTTATCAACACCATTTCCACCTTCCAGATAGGTCGGCAAGAAAGCGACATAGGGATGCTCCATTTCAAAGAATTCTTGGCCTTCCTTGACCAAATCTTTGATATGGATTTTTTGGACCTCAATCCCTTCGTACTGGGACAAGAGATAGTCCTTGAGTCGGGTTACAAAACTCTCTGTATTCCCACTCAGACTGATATACACTAGCGATATTTTTTTCATGTTAACCTCGATTTTTTGTTTACGATTTAAAAAGAACTAACAAGATTGTAACTTGATAGTTCCCTTTTGTCAACTCTTATGCGAGCTCTTCTGTTTCGACTTCCTCAGACAAATCTTTTTGTTGACGCCACATCTTGTAAAAGACAATGGCAAGGAAGAGGACATTGATAACAACAAATAAAATCGTTGTTCCCTTTCCAAGGACTTCTGTCCCTAGTCGCAAAGTTTCATCACGGATAGCTTGTACAGCATCTTGCATACCCATGTAAGTATAAATCGAACCAACAATGGCAAGCAAAACATAAGCAATGTAAGCATAATTTGCATATTGCAAATGATTACGAACCAAGAGCACAATACCTGCGACTACTAAAATCGCAGATAAAATAATCAAAACGATGTTAACAGTCGAATGCGATAATTCAGCTGTCTTATGTAGATAATTAATCGTATCCTCTAGTTGTTGGGCGCTAGCACCTTGAACTTGAGCTTGACTGGCACCTAGTGTTTCTTTACTAGGAACTGGACTTAGTATTCCAAACAAAGACATAGCTGAAATCAATGCTGATAGGACTAATAGAACCCAAAGATAAATTGGTTTCTTTTTCATAATTTTTCCTCCTTAAGGTATTTTGAACATTATAGCATTTTTTGTATGTAAATACAAGTTTTATAGGGAACTTTCGACTTGTTTGCGATAAGCTTTTGGTGATTTTCCGCACAATTTACGGAAGACCTTGTAGAAATATCCAACATTGCTGTAACCAACAGCATAGCAAACATCTTCAATACTATCATTGGTTGAAAGCAAGAGCTGTTGCGCCGCCTTGATCCGCTGTTTATTGAGCAATTCCGCAAAGGTTGAGTTGGTTTCTCGCTTGATCAGCTGACCGAGATAGACAGGATTGATAAAGAGATCCTTGCTGATATCCTTAAGTGAGAGCTCTTTCTGATAATCACGCCCAATCACCTCCAGAACACTCACCACATTTTCATTCATGCGGTACTGGCCAAAGAACTTGGTCAAGGTTTCTTTGATATAGGCAACCAATTCTTCAAAGGTGTTAATGGCATGGATAGCTTTGACAATCTCGGTCATATCATCCGCTTTTAAGTGCTCAAACAAGTGGAAGACATCCATGACAAACTGGGTGAAGAGCTGTTTGGTGATAGCCACGCGCGGTGTGTTCTCTAAGACAACCTTCTCCAGCAGGGTCAATTCTTCAATGATTTGATTGATATTTCCTTGGATAATCACGCGATAAATCGGTTCATAATAAGTAAATAGACTCTCGGATTTTTCTAGATTGACAGAACCGTAAAAGAGGGCTTTTTCTGCGTTGATCTTCCATTTTTCAAAGGCTTGTTGGTAGGGCGCTTCAAATGGTGTCACGACGATTCCATCTAGTGGTTGATCAGAGATAAAAATCTGCCAGTCTTGACCTAAAACATAGTAAGGAATAGTGAAGGATCCTTGCTTTTCCTTGGAAAGACCTATCCACCAGTTGTCTTTACCTGACAGGTAGTTAGTAAATCCTGCCTCATCCAATTCTTGGCTGAGAGTTTGGCTTTGCTCCACCTTTTCCTGAAGCTGTCGCGCAATTTTTTCTAATAGATGACTCAACTCCACCTTATCCACTGGCTTCACCAGATAATCCACGACACTAAGATTCATGGCTTTTTTGACGTACTCAAACTCCTGATAACCTGACAGCAAGATATAATAGGTATCTGGAAGCAGCTCCTTCATTTCCTTAATCATCTCAAGCCCTGTCTTATCTGGCATATTGACATCGGAAATGACCACATCTACTGGATTTTTCTTAACGTAGTCCAAAGCATCATCTGCGTGACTAGCTGTTGCGACGACTTGCATATCCCATTTTTCAAAGGGGATTAATCGCTTGAGCCCCTCTGTCACCATATACTCGTCGTCTACTAATAAAACTTTATACATTTCCCTTCCTTTCTATTCATTTTGAATAGTAATACGGTAACGAACACCTTCTTGCTCAGCTGACTCTACACTGATTTGGTAGCGATCTCCAAAATAGAGGACAAAGCGTTCGTGTACATTGATTATTCCAATTGATTGTCGCTCTCCGCTATAGCTTGCCTCGTGCTCAAAACTTCTCTGAGTTAGTTTTTCTTGCAAGCTAGCCAATTTCTCAGCAGTCATCCCGCGACCATTGTCTACCACTAGGATTTCAACGAATCCCTGGCCCTTCAAGGCTTTGATGCTGATTACATTATCTGTCCGACGGTGGTCAATACCGTGGGCAAAGTAATTTTCTACCAATGGTTGGAGCGTAAACTTGGGAATCTTCATATTTTCTAATTCTGGCGCGATCTTAAAGCCATAAGCAACAGACCTTGGATAGCGAACCATACAGAGATAGCTGTATTTGCGGCAAAATTCCAACTCCTGCTTCAACGTTGTTTCCCGCTCGTCGGAGATATTATTGCGTAACAAACTACTAAATTCATAGATAATATCTGCTAGCTCATCTTGGCTTTCCATCACCGCATACATCCGCAAGAACTCCAAGGTATTATACATAAAATGCGGGTTAATCTGAGCTTGCAAGGCCCGCATATTGGCATCTTTTTGGCTCAATTCCAACTGATAAATATCGTGGATATTCTTTTCCAGTCGGTCCAACATATCATTGGTTGTTTCTGAGATGAGGAGCAATTCCTGGTCTTTCTCAGAAGTATCAATGCGAAGTCTCTCTTCTCCTTGAGCAATAACCTGAATAGACTCAACCAAATCCACCACCTGCTTTTGGTAATTGGAAAAGGTCTGCCTCAGAGTGGTATACAAGATAATGATAAAGAGAATGCTTAGTCCAATAATGATAGCCGAACTGGTCAACGTTCCCTTAAGAACAAAATCCTTAGGAACGGCTACACGAACTTGATAGCCATGGGAGGTAACTCCTACAAGCCAGTCCTCCCGCTCGGCAGATACTGTCTCCCCAATCTGAAACATCTCGGTCTCAAAAGGCGAGGTTACCGTCACAGCCATTGGTGTGTGGCCACGGGTATTGTCAATAGCTCCACGTAAGACATCCGGAGATAAGGATATGTAAATCACTCCTAAATCCTTGTCAGAAACTGGATCGAATACAGGAATGGCAAAACTATTGGGAGCTGGTTTGAAATTTTCTGCTGGAATTTTCTCCCCACTACGTTTCTCTCTAGTAGAAACGTAGACTTCCTTGTAGTCTTGCAAAACAATTGCAACACCTGTCACAAAGTCATTTCTTACATACAAATCATCAATATTTTCATACAAGGATACTGAGACATAAGGAGACGCTTTACGTTGCAACAGCCAGTAAAAATAATCCGATGTACTCAGGCTAAAATACTTATAAATCCCCTCTATCCGTGCTCGATTTTCAACCAGTTCCTGCGCTAGCTGAGTCGACTCTCTATGGTAATATTCAATCTCACTCACTGTTCGAGTCGTTACACGTTGAGCTACTCTCTGGGCTTCTTTTTCACGGGAACTCCAGTCAGCATAGGAGAGCATGACCGCAAAGCTTGCAATGATGGCAATCATCACCAAGGTATAGATGCGCAAGAGCGAGTGGAGCCAGAACGGCTTCATTTTATTTTGTCGCCAATTTTTCATGGATACTTTCATATACGGGTTCCAACATATCACTGATAAAGAAATGCCACACACCAATTCCTACAAAAAAGAGGAGAGCAGGCATATAGTAACCAATTCCTACAAGCATGACCGTACCAAATAAAACCTTGGCAATTGCCGACAAATTCATAAAAATTCCGATAAGAGCGAGTTTTACAGTATTTCGATAAGAGAGCTCATAGTGAACTTGGAGTTTCAATGAAACGGTATAAGCCAAAAAAACAAAGGCAACAACAAGGATATTGAGAAAGGTTGCCAAAAGATGGAAGATAGTCTGATGGGGCAATTGAACCAAAAGGTACAAACCATAGATTAAGACTAAATCTACAAGTACAAAACTATAGAAAGCTAGGTTACTCTTGATAAAGTTGCTCTTATACAATTCCCAAGCTTCTTTCAAACTATAAGTCCGATAAGTATAACCGTGCTCCGCATATAAACTCATAAGAGTTGCACTAGCTGGTGCCAAACCAAAGACTACACCTCCTGCTAGTGTCAATAACCAGAAAAAAGCCGTCGCAATCATTCCTAAAAAGAAACGATTAAAGACGAATTCTAGAAACTTTCCCATAATATCCTCCTTAAAACAACTATGTAACTATTATATCATATTTCAAACGTTTTCAAAAACATAGAGCACCCATTTACAATCCTCTAAAAGCGTGATACAATTGATTTTGACAGTTTTATATAAGGAGATTCTCATGAAGAAAAATATCTTAACTACCCTCTTAGCCGTCGTTCTCTACTTCCTCTGTCTAGGAATCGGAGTATTACTTGGACACTTGGTCGACTCAACAGGCAATATGTTCTATGCGCCTGCCTTTTCTGCCCTTGTTGGGGGGAGTGT
Organism: Streptococcus oralis; assembly: GCF_019929365.1. Lineage (GTDB taxonomy): Bacteria > Bacillota > Bacilli > Lactobacillales > Streptococcaceae > Streptococcus > Streptococcus oralis_BT. Next base: position 84,743 of record NZ_JAHZPH010000003.1, read on the forward strand.
CTACATGCTTCTTTTGGCAAAAGTTCCTCGTTTTGGTGCCATTACCACTCTCGGATTCTTTATGGCTCTCTTTTTCCTGGCTAGTAAACACGGTGCTGGTGCCTTTCTACCAGCTATCACTTGCGGTCTTGCAGCAGATGCTATTGCTCGCCTCGGCCGCTATCATGATAAGATTAAAAATCTTCTCTCCTTCCTAGTTTTTGCTTTTAGCACAAGTGGTCCTATCTTCCTCATGTGGATCCGTCCCAAAGCTTACGTGGCCACCTTACTCGCACGTGGAAAATCCCAAGAATACATTGACCGTATCATGGTTACTCCAGAGCTAGACAAAATTTTTCTCTTTGTCGCAAGCATTCTCCTTGCTGCCTTAATTGGTGCCTTGCTTGGGCAGTTTCTAAGTCAAAAAATAGCCGATAAAAAAATATAATGTAAAAAGCCCTGAAGACTAGTAACACCTAGCTCCAGGGCCTTTTTGTATACAATCTTAAAATTCACTATAGATAAATTCTTGGATGTTCGAAAAATCGGTCACAAAACAATAAATCACGATACTTAAGATAACTGTATAGAAAAATAGTGTCCACAAGATTAAACGATGTGTGTTAGTTAGCTTGGTTTGCAAATTTGTAAAGTTCTTTTTCAACTTCCATCCATCCTTTCACTCCAACGTGCATCACGTCAAATAAAAAGTAATCATCATATTCTCTGTTTCCATAGTTTAGCACCGTTGCACCATGGCTTTTTGCGACATCTTCTATTTTTTTATAAGTTTTTTCCCGCATCTCTCTTGAGACACCTGTGTAGTCGTTCCATTTCCCGTTTACTGGGAAAATGATGACTTCAACTTCAATGCCCAATTCTTTGGCAACTGTCAAGAAAAGTTCCATATCTGAATACTCCGGTGACTCTAGGTAGCTCAAATCTTTATTGGAATCTTTCAACGATTCATAGCGATCTTTTAAGTAAGTATTGTAGTAGTTATTATCAACAGCATAGTCATTGTTGTCTGTTTTCTTTTTGACCTCTTCCACAAACTGATTCGTCATTTTCTCCCAATCATAGTCTGGGGTTTTATCTCCTGATGAGGGATAATCTGATTTAGCATGTTTTTGATAAAAAGTCTGTTTGAGCTTAAAGGAATACATAGCGTTCTCAAACTCTAATAGTTTTTTATCAACAATAGTTCCTTTTCCATCTATGAAATAACTTTTGTATTTTTTGTAGATGTCGTTTTGTTGCTTGTTTCCTTTGGTAATCTCAATGATGCGATTGATTATTTTTTCTTTCGTTTCCTTACTAATCTTGTCATTATCTAGCATGTGGAAAATATGTTCCTGAGAAGCCTTGTTCAAAAAGGCATCTTGATGGGTCCCATCTTTTTCAAACCACTGAACAGACTCTACTATAGCTACCTTTCGCTTAGTCATAGCTCCTTCAATAGAACCCAGGGTCGTAGCCTGAATGATGTTTTGAGAATAACTGGTCCCAATCTGCATGATATTAAAATCGTTGTAGTTAAAAATTTTATTGGGATGATAGTCCTCATTTATCGTCGCAACCAACTCTGAGGAACCCATTAGAATCAGTGTATTGGGGGTGATATTGCTTGTTATAATATCTCTACTTTTATACTTTTCATATGAGGTGCTATAGCGAATACTGTTATCCTTGACTTTATAATAATCATCAATCTTCTTGACATACGTCACATTTAAAAGGGCAAGCGTCGCAATTACGAGCACAAGCGATAGTAAAAATGCTTTTAATTTAATCATCTCGTTTTATCCTATCCCTTCGATCTGTCCGATTTCTTTTCAATCTCTTATCTCTTTAAAATCGTCAGTAAGATTTTATAGGGTTCACCTGAAAAGATAAAGAAACCGACCATAACCAAATTCATGGTCACAAACCAACTTAGTAGCTTATACCAGTTTTTATTTTTATTTTTCTTATAAAAATTGCTTTTCTTTTGATACACTTCAAATCCAGCCATCAAGACACCATGGTAAAAACCATAGACAATGTAGCTAACACTAAGACCATGCCAAAAACCCATAACCAACATATTGACCATATAGGCATAGGTTGCATTGTGTAGCCTATTTTTAAACCATTTTTTCCTGATAACCTGCATCAATACTCTTGAAAATACAAAATCTCTCAACCAGGTAGACAAGGTGATATGCCATCTGGTCCAGAAATCCTTGATATCGACACTCAAGAAAGGTTTGTTAAAGTTCATTGGTGTCTGAATACCTAGAATATTACTACTTCCAACGGCCATTAGACTATAGCCTGCAAAGTCGAAGAACAGATACAAGGTATAGAGGTACATATACTTGATTGAGTAAACGACTGTGCCAGTATTATTTAGAGTGAGTAACATCTGGTAAACATAGGTTGATAAAACAACCTTGTAAAGAAGGCCTAGAACGATACGATACACACCGTCTCCTGCTAACTCTAGATACTCTTTTCGGGGCATGACCTCGTTTATCTCTTTTAAAAATCTCCTACTCCGATCAATCGGACCAGCACTAACTGTTGGGAAAAAGAGCAAAAACTGTAGATAATCTTTTACAGTGATTTTTTCTTTGATCAAGCCATCCGATATTTCTAGCATGATCTGAATGGTCTTAAAGGACATATAGGAAATACCAATAAAGGCCAACAAATGCAGAGAAGTCAGGGCAAAGACTTTATTGATCACCAAGGGAAGAATGGAAAGGAAAACCAGTGGTTTCAGCCGCTTTGCTTCTATCCTCTGTGCTAGAAAAACCAGAAAATATTGATAAACGACAAAGGCAAGCAAATAGACAATCATTGCTCGACTCTTACCATAGATAGCTCCTACAAATAAGAGGGAGAGCGCCAAAATATAGTAGTCCTTACGTTTTTCAAAAAAGTTTACCACAAAACCAATCAGTAAAACTACAAACAAGAGAAGGAAGAAATCATTCCCCTCAAAATAATTCATATCAACCGAACTCCTTTTTCATTTTCTCATCTCGCTTCAAGGTTTATCTTTCTAGTTTTTTCCTATCCTATCACCAGAGAGAGTTAACTTTATCTATTATACCATAATTTAAAAACTTTAAATGCCCCTGTTGGCAGCTTCCTAGAACAAAAAAGAGCCGAATGGCTCTTTTTATTTATGACTTAATTTCTTGGTCAAGAAATCTCCCAAGAACTGAATCGTGAAGATAATCAAGATGATAATGATGGTTGCTAAAACTGTCACATCGTGATTGAAACGGTTGAATCCATAAGCAATGGCTACATTACCGATACCACCAGCTCCGACCGCACCAGCCATAGCTGTTTCACCGACTAGTGAAATCAAGGTCACAGTCGTCACACGAATCAAATCTGGAAGACCTTCCGATAGATAAACACCCACGATGTCCCAGAATGTCGCTCCGCTAGCCTGAGCCGCCTCAATGACACCACCATCTAGCTCAGCCAAGACAACCTGCACCTGACGGGCAAAGAAGGCAAAGACTGCAAAAGAAAGTGGCACAAGGGCTGCATTTGGCCCGATACTAGTCTTCACAATCAAGTGAGAAAGTGGTGACAAGATTGCCAAAAGGATGATGAAGGGAACCGCACGGAAAATTGAGGTAATCTTGTCTAAAATCCAGAAAACGACCTTGTTCTCCAAGACACCACCTGGCGCTGTCAAGACGAGGAAAAGACCTGCCACCAGTCCCAAGAACCCTCCGATAATGAAGGAAAGAACTGTCATATAAAGAGTTAGGTAAATGGCTGTTCCCCAGCCAGCCTGACCAGCCCAGCCCATTTTATAGACATTTGGTAAATAGGTTTGAATCAACTCTGTCATTCTACTGTCCTCCCTTCAATACTTTTAACTGTACGCCAGCTTGGCGGATAGCTTCTTGAGCACCTGCTAGCGCCGCTTTTTCTCCTGACAAGACCACAACCAATTCTCCAACAGGAGTGCCATCGAGAATTTCGATATTTCCATAAAGGATATTAGCCGTTACTTGGTAATGTTTGTACAATTCATTCAAAAGTGGCTCATCTGTCGAAGCCCCTGCATACTTGAGCTGCACTAAAATACTGTTCTCAGATAAGTGCTCTACGATTTCTTGCTTCTCAATCTTGACCATAGCTTCATCAATACCTGTAGCTGTTGAGATAAAGTCCTGTGTCAAAAGTTGTTTAGGGTCTGAGAAGATCTCAAGGACACTGCCTTCTTCAATCAAACGGCCATCCTGCATAACTGCCACACGGTTGGCAATATCTTTGACAATCTGCATTTCATGCGTAATCAAGACAACCGTCAAGCCTAATTTTTGGTTCAAATCTTGCAACAAGGCCAAAATCTGCTTGGTTGTCTTAGGGTCAAGGGCAGACGTTGACTCGTCTGAAATCAAAATTTTCGGATCATTGGCCAAGGCACGCGCAATAGCCACGCGCTGTTTTTGCCCTCCAGATAGTTGTGAAGGATAGTTTTCAGCACGATCTGCCAAGCCAACCAAGTCTAACAACTTAGCTACTTTTGCTTTCTTTTCTTCCTTGCTGAGTCCAGAGTGTTTGAGGGCAAAGGCTACATTTTCCTCTGCTGTCTTTTGACTCATCAGGTTGAAATGCTGGAAAATCATTCCAATGTCTTGGCGTTTACGACGCAACTGCTCGGCCGTCAAGGTTACCTTTCCGTCAAAAATGACGTCGTTATCAATGGTAATTTTCCCTGCAGATGGCTTTTGCAAGAGGTTAATCACCCGTACAAGGGTTGATTTTCCTGCTCCAGAATATCCAACGATTCCGTAGATATCCCCTTCTTGGATGTGAATGGTCACATCCTTGACTGCTGTGATGGTTCTCTTCTTCTGGTGAAAAGTCACATCGATCTGATCTAACTTGATAATATCTCTACTCATAGCTTCTAATCAGCTCCTCTACTAATTCAATATGGGTGTAGTAATCGGCGATTCGCACGTTTTCATCTCCACCGTGGTCTCGGCTATTGGCATTCCCTAGACCGAAGGCCACCATTGGTACCTCTAGGGCATCAAAGACTGTATGCATCGGTCCTGTTCCCGCTGTTGTTGGCAAGACTGATACGCCCTGTGGATAGAATTTCTTGGCCAACTCGATCACGTTGAGAATGGCTGGCGCGCTCATATCGCTTCGATAGCTCATCTCTCCCAAGGTATAGTATAATTCTACCTTATCAAAGCCATTTTTGTCTAGCTGTTTCCGAATTTTTTCCAGAACAGTATGCGGTTCTAGGCCAGGAACCAAACGAACCTCTAGCTTGGCACTGGCTTCTGCTGGCAAAATCGTTTTAACCCCTTGCCCTTGATAACCTGACTGAATCCCTTCGATATTAAGGGCTGGCTCGAAAAAGAAACGTTTTAGAAAGGCAGCACGATCCTCTTGTAAGAGAGGCAATTCCAAGCCATAAATACGACTAATTTCCTCAGGATTGCGTTGGGCATAGGTATCTACCAGGGCTAGTTCTCGTTCATTTGGCTCTTGAACATCCTCGTACAAGCCTTCTACTAAGATACGTCCATCTGCTGCACGTAGGCTACTTAAGGCCTGGATAAGGTACCATGGTGCTGACTCCACGACACCACCATAACTCGAGTGGATATCCACATCAGCACTTTTCACATTAGCATCAAAGGTTACAATTCCCTTATTACCACCCGAAATTTCTAGCTGTTCCAAGGCGTTCTTGGTACCTTGTTCCCAGACTAGCAAGTCCGCCCCACGAAGTTTGTCTGCGTGTTTCTCTAAATACTTATCTAAATCCATAGAAGCAGACTCCTCTGCCCCTTCCATGATAAAGCTGATATTGACAGGTAGGTCATCATGGTGTTGCATGTATTTTCTCAAAGCGCTCAAACGAGCCGTTATATGCCCCTTGTCGTCGTCAACCCCACGCCCATACATAAAGCCATTTCGTACAGAAAGGGTAAAAGGATCCTCTGTCCACACCTGGTCACTATCCGCTGGCACGGTGTCATAGTGGTTATAGAAGATCAAGGTCTTAGCATCTGGACGCGAACTCTTGAAATGCGCCATGACAAAGGGAGCCGTATAAGTCTCATCAATCTCGACTTCCGCTCCCACACGCTTGAAAATCTCACCCAGATAGTTTGCGACTTCCTTAAGTCCAACCTGCTGGGCAAAGACTGATTTCTTGGAAATTAAGGTGCGCAAGACTTCAAAATAATGTTGAGCCACATGATCCTTTTCAAATTTTTCAATCTGTTCTTGTTCGCTAGGAAAAACCATTTTCTCTCTCTTTCTACTATGTACTTGTGTCCTTGGAACGACAACAAGTGCCTCTTTAAAATCAACTCTCTAGACAAAAGTAAGAGGTGGAAACTCTCTCCCACCTCCCTGTGTCTTATTACCAAACTGGTTGATCCAAACCGTCTGATGTTTCTTCGATAACTTTTTTCACTTCATCAGTGTGGTAAGCCGCGATAATTTTCTTGATGGCATCAGCCTTAGGTGATGATTCCCAATCTTTTTTCGCAACGATGATGTTGTACCATTGTTTTGAGTTTTCGTCAGCTTGTTCTTTGAATAGCGCTTTCTTGTAGTCCAATTTTGCTTCTGTAACGAAGGTATTGTTTACGACGGCAGCGTCAACTGATGACAATGAACGAGCTGTTTGGCTAGCATCCAATTCAGTGATTTTCAAGTTCTTAGGATTTTCTTTGATGTTTGCGATAGTAGCAAGTTCAGTTCCTGAAACATCCAATTTGATCAAACCAGCTGATTGAAGCAAGTAAAGCGCACGGCTTTCGTTTGTTGCATCGTTTGGCACAGCGATTTCGCCGTTATCTGGGATTTCTTCCACTTTCGTGTACTTGTTTCCTTCCCCATTTTTACCTGAGTAAAGGCGGATTGGTGAGATGTACGTATCTGCAATCGCTACAAGGTCTTTCCCGTTTTCCTTGTTCCAGTTGTTCAAGAAGTTGTAGTGTTGGAAGGCGTTCAAGTCTACTTCGCCATCAGCAGTTGCCTTGTTTGGTTGAGAGTAGTCAGTGAACTCTGTGAATTCCAATTTAATACCATCTTTTTTAACCAATTCTTGGATTTTATCCCAACGCGCTTCTTCAGAACCGCTACGGTTAACTGTTGCAATTTTGACAACTGTTTCGTTGTCTGCTTTCTTTTCTGAATTTCCGCAAGCTGCAAGAGTCAAACCTGCGACTGTAGCAAGAGCTGCTACACCGAGCCATTTTTTAATTTTCATGATTCTTTCTCCTTTAAAAATAATACCGTAATAGTATCTCATACTTTATTTGATTTCACAAATTGTTATTAGATAGTCAGATATATAGTTTAAAACTATATCCTTAAAAACTGAGAAATCATCCACCTTATTCAGAATGGATGATTTCAAAAAATTATTTAATATCAGCTTCTGCTGGTAGGTAAGTGTCTCCGAAGAATTGTTTAGACAATTTTTCAAGAGTTCCGTCTTTGTAGAGTTCTTGGATACGTTTGTCTACAAATGATTTCAACTCATCTTGACCTTTAGCAAGAAGTGGGTAAACATAAGGTTGTTGGTCGCTTGGAAGTTCGATCACTTTCAAGTTGTCCAAACCTTGGTCCTTGATGACTGTTTCAACACCGATTTTATCAAAAATCTTGTAGTCAAACTGGCCATCGCTCAAGCGTCCCATGATTTGTTGGAAGTCCGCTTTAGTATACTTTAGGACAGTTGGATTATCTGAATGTTGTTTGTTGTAGTCTTCTAGCTGTTTAGCAGAAGTTGTCCCTTGAACAACTTCTGTTGATTTTCCACCGATATCATCAAGCGATTTGATGCTAGGGTCATCTTTTTTCACTACAAGAACGTTAGGGTTTTTAGCAGTTGGAGCTGCATAAAGGTATTTTTCAGCACGTTCTTTAGTGTAGCTGATGTTGCTAACAGCCATATTGTAACGGTCGGCATCAAGTCCTGCAAAGACTCCTGACCACTCTGTCTTCTCAAACTTGACATCATACTTGTCAGAGTCTTTAAAGATAGCGCGAACCACTTCAATTTCGTAACCAGTCAATTCGCCATTTTCTTCATAGTTAAATGGTTTTGGTGTAGCATTAGTTGCAACGATAATTTCTTTCTTGCTAGCTGCTTCTCCTTCTTTCTTAGCACCACCTGAGCAAGCTGCTAACACACCTGCAGCAACAAGAGCAAGGGCAGCAAGAGATGAGTATTTAACGATTTTTTTCATATCATTTCCTCCAAAATAGAATACTGTACTATCTTAACATAAAATATTTTTTTTCGCCATTATATGATACCTATCTCGGTGATAGGTTTTTCTTATAGCTGATTAAAAGACCAGACGCAAGACTGCAATCAAGACCACTCCAAAAAGAACCGTACCCACTAGATTGCGATAGCGAAAGGCTACCCAAGCCGTTGGAAAGACTGCTAAAAAGTCTAGCCATTTGATCTGAGGAAGGCTCCCAACCTTACCTGTCACTACGCTTGAAAGGATCAAGGCAAAGATAATGGAAACAGGTAAAAACTTCAAAAAACGCTCAACGATAGCTGGCAAACCCTTGTACTTAACCAAGATGAAAGGAATCATACGAGGTATCCAAGTCACCAACCCTGAGAAAACTACAGCTAATAAAAGATACTTACTGACCATCTAAGAACACCCCCATGGTACAACCTAGCAAAGTCGCAAAAAGAACAGCCAGCGACTGGGACACAACTGTCAGGAGCAAAAAGAAAGACACCGCAACAACTGCTAGGATCAGCAGCAGATTGCGGCCAGGAACCCGTCTTTGCATAATCTGGAATTGCGAAGTAAAAATCCCGATAAACATCCCAACAAGGGCAAAGTCTAATCCAAAGACCTCAGGATTTGGAAGAAGCCCACCTAAAGCTGTCCCCGCCACTGTCCCCACAAACCAGGCTACATAACTATTGAGATTGTTCCCGTGCATCCACATGGGATGGACCTTGTCTGTATGGGCTAATTCTCCCATCAAAACTCCGTAAGTCTCATCTGTCAAGAGACTGGACATGCCTATGTTTTGCCAGAGACTAGTATGACGGAAATAGGTCGACGCATGCAAGCTTAGCAAAAAGAGGCGCAAGTTGATCAAGAAGACCGTCATAGCAATTGCTGCCACAGGCGCTTGGACCGCAATCAGTGCCAACATGGCAAACTGGGCGCTCCCAGCATAAACAAAGAGGCTCATCAAGCCCATCTCAACAGGTGTCACATAGGGCGCACCGATAATCCCACAAGCCAGGCCAATGCTGACATAGCCAAGGGCAGTCGGCATGGCCGCCTGTGCACCTTCCCAAAATCCTTTTTCTTTCATCTCTCTCCTCTTATTCTCTTCGTTTGAGGCTGTTCAAGGTCACAGCCACAGCAAGGAATATTATAACACATTCAAAGAAGAGAAAAAAGTTTAGAGTTTGAAACTAGTAGCTAGCAAAAAATGCTGAAATCCCCTGAGTGTTATTAATGCATCCTAAACTGATCCACCCGAATAGTATACTTTTTATCTTCAATTTCTTTAGCATCTTCATCTTCTGTCGGATAAACATCGATCCAAAATTCTCTCCTTTGTCCTTTCAACTTGACTTTATAGCGATAGCCGTCATCGTATAGTCCTACCGTCTCGGTAGTTACAGATTGAACATTCGGAAGAGCTTCAATTTCTTTTTTTATAGTCTGGGATAGATTATTGAGCACTACTTGTTGCTCCACCTTTGAAGTTACAGGAATATGAACTGTCGCTTTTTCCAAGCGATGTGATTTTGAAAATGTGAATCTTGCTCGACCTGTATAACCATTCAAAGTAATATTTTCGTAATCATAGAAAAGGCGTCCCGTTTTATAGAAGTAGGGGTCTTCTGCACGCCAAGTGTCCCGATAGGCCGTCTCTGTTTCCTCCACTACCTCGCTAGCCTCTCCAAACACTTCTTCAAAGGATTTAAGGGACATATTGAACGAAAGGGAATCAAACAAGACCAGTTGTGTCTGTTTAACATTCTGGCAAGCTGATAAAAGCATGAGGAAAGCTCCAAGAGCAAGTAGACTACTGATTATTTTTGTAAATTTCATATTTCTACTATACTAAAAAACTCTCAGACTGACAAACTTTGATAGAATCGGATTCCGTGATTGATTTTAAAAATGCTTCTTTTTGTTTTAAATTGAGCAAGAGTCAGTAACAAACCGTCATAATAAGAAAAAGACTGGGAAGCCAGCCTTATCTATGTGATGTAAAAAATTCTGCCAAACCTAATACCCAAACACCAATAAGCTGACGATAATTAAAAAGCTATTCCACAAGATGTGGAGCGCTATTGACCAATAAACTGAACGAGTATAACGAAAGAACATACAGAGTAGCAGACCTGCTCCAGCATAAATGATGAAGTCTGTTAACACCCATCCATATTGCAAAACATGAATAAGACTAAAGAGAGTGGAGGAAACGATGACATCTATATAGTACTTTTTCAATTTAGATAGTGCTGTCATCAGAAGCCCACGAAAGACCAATTCTTCAACTATCGGAGCAATGAGACTGCCATAGAGAATGCGCGTTACAAAGTAACTAATTCCTGTCAAATTAGCTGCTTCTTTCACAATTGCACTCCCATTTTGCGTGCTAGGAAAGATCCGAGTCATTATATTTACCCACAAAAACATCAATATAAAGGAAAGAAAGAAAATACCCAGATAGGACCAACGAAACTGGAATCGACCGTACTCTTTCCAACGTTGACTCTTAACAAGAATCACAGTAGCAGCAATTCCCTCAATTACTATCAATAAAATTTGAATCCCATAAAATCCAAAATCGGATAACTGCTTCACTGAGTCTAATTTTGCTACAAGATTAAAAATCGAGTAATAGGACACGAGCACCAAAATTGTCCCTAAATAAAATTTCGTTTCTTTCCTTTTCATAGTTGATCCTTTTAAGTTTTATTTACGTCGTCTTTCAGCCAAACCTACCCAGAGTCCTTTCATCCAATCAAAAGCTCCGTAAGGGCTTGGTCCAGCACTACAAACTGACTCGGGAATTTTATGTCACAGCTAGTGTTCTCTTTTACTAATTAGGATTCTTGAAAAATTCTAAAACAACAAGGGGAGAATCTGACCAATGCCATTGTAGACTATGTGCAGTCCAATAGGCCAATAAATGGACTTTGTCACTCTAAATAAGACTGCAAATATGAGACCGCCACCCATATAGAAGACAAAGTCTGTCAATACCCAACCGTGGTTACTAATATGCAAGATCCCGAATAAAGCAGCAGAACCAAGCACATCCAGTCCCCATTTCCTTCCTTTTTCCAGAGCGGTCATCACCAACCCACGATAGATTATCTCTTCAAAAATGGGACCTGCAATCACAGGATAGAGAAAATACATCAAAAATACCGTAGCTCCTGTAAAAGTAGGAACACCCAGTTGATAAGCAATTTCATTTTTGGTAGGTGGGAAAATAAAAAATGTAAGGAAATTCCAAATAACAAAAGCAAGAAGAGCTAGAAAGGAATAAAAAAGATAGGAACCTTTAAATTTTCGACTGTTGATTTTCTGCCATTTCCCTGACCAAATCATAACAATAATAGCAAGCAGAACCACAAGAAAATTCAACAGCATATCCGACAAATAATAGGCAAAGTCAGATAGACCAGCAACAAGGTCGCTATGTAAAAGCAAACGAATGAAGAACTGGTCAGCAATGACAAGCAAAACAGCTATAATAAAGTAGTAGTTAGAAATTATTTTTTTCATTTTATTTTCTCCTATACTATGAAATAAAGACAGTATAACACGAAAACTACCCTATCTTAGAAAATCGCATATTTGACATTTTTTCTTATAGAAATTTCAGATTTGCGATTGTGGACTAATCGATAAGCTCTTTGTATTGCTTCAAACGTAATTCGAAGAGGGCTATCAATTGTGGATTTTCTAATACTTGCAGAGATTGGATAAAGTGTTCAATCTCTTTTTGATTGCTTCCCTTGGTTTGAAGGAAGATACTCATCTTCTTTAAAAATTGCCACAATAATTTCTCAAAAACATCATACGGACGAAGCATGCTCCCTAACTCAGACTCAAAGATTGGGATGTAAGAGAAAAGCTTACGCTCCATGAGCTCTGAGATGATATTGAGATAGCCACTTTTCATATACAGTCTATTGTGTGCCAATTCTTTAAATTCCTTGGATTTTTCGAGCAAAGAGGTAGATAAAAAAATCAGATCTTGATTGCTCAAAAAAGGCATGGTATTGCAAAAGATATAGAGTTCAAACCAGGTCCAAGACTCGATAGCATAGAGGTAGGTGGTCAAAAACTCACGATCCTCCTCTTCGAGTAGATAGCTTTTATCCAAGGAATGGATAGCATTTTTAATCACAATAGCATTCAAACGACGATAAGTCTGTGCCATCTGTTCTTGCTCGACCTCCTCTAATAGTTGCTCTAAGGCAGCTATATCTTGATGGGCAAAACGATCTACAACTTTTCGTCCAAATCGCATATGTGGGGATTCCTGATAATTATTAAGCTTGTGTCCAAACTCATCGAAGGTCACATTTATCCCTTGGATCGCTAGGATCAACTTATCTGCAGACAGCATAGACTGCCCTAATTCAAACTTGGATAGCTGGGATGCTGTCAGTCCATCACAAGCTACATCTGACTGCTTGAGTTTTCGCGCCAAGCGTAATTCCTTGTAAAATTCTCCCAATTCTTGTTTTTCAATCATGGCCAAACTCCCCTTTAAAAATTCCCTTTACTATTCTATTCGTAAAAAATTTTACTTTTTTACATATTATAAAATATTTTAGCAAAAAAGCCAGCCTCAAGCTGACTCTTTATTCCATCGTATCAAAAGCGAGGCTTGGTTTGGCATTGAGATCCAAGTCTGCAAAGTTTTCTTTATTCCACTCGCTAACACTAGCATAGGCAATCATACCTGCATTGTCTCCGCAAAGGCGTAGGGGTGGAATGATGACCTTAACATCTGTGATTTCAGCTGCCAAGCGTTCTCTAAGACCTTTATTGGCAGCCACGCCACCGGCTACGACTAGAGTTTTAACAGGGTATTTTGCCAAGGCTTTCTTGGTTTTTGCCATAAGAATATCCATGACTGCAGCTTGGAAAGATGCTGACAGGTCTTCCTTGGACAAGCTTTCTCCCTTTTGCTCTGCATTGTGATGAAGATTGATAAAGGCAGACTTCAAACCTGAGAATGAAAACTCCAGATTGTCCTCCTTAATCATGGCACGAGGGAAATCATAAATATCCTGTCCCTGATGAGCCAACTCGTCAATTTCGCGACCTGCTGGATAGGTCAATCCCATGACACGACCGACCTTATCATAAGCCTCACCAACCGCATCATCTCTTGTCTCACCAACAATCTTGTAATCCCCAGCCTCAGAAACATAGACCAACTCCGTGTGCCCACCGCTGACCAAGAGAGCTAGCAAGGGAAACTCCAAAGGTTCCACACTCTGAGCTGCCATGAGGTGGCCCGCCATGTGGTTAACAGGGATAAGCGGAAGGCCGTGAGCCCAAGCAAAGGCCTTTGCAGCCGACAAACCAACTAGTAGGGCTCCGACCAATCCTGGTCCATAGGTAACCGCAACAGCTGTTACGTCGTTTTCGGTAATCCCTGCTTCTGCTAGTGCCTCCTCGATGCAGGCTGTGATAACCTCGACATGGTGACGACTGGCTACTTCTGGCACTACGCCCCCAAAACGTTTGTGACTCTCAATTTGACTCGCAATGACATTGGACAAGAGCTCATCATCGTTTTTCAGTACGGCAACACTGGTCTCATCACAGGATGTCTCAAATGCTAAAATATATCTATCCTTCATCTACTTCTCTCTTCATGATGATGGCGTCCTCGACTGGGTCATGGTAGTAGGCCTTGCGCTCAGCGATGACCGCCATCTTTTCTTTCTTGTAAAATGCTTGCGCTCGTTGATTTGACTTTCTGACTTCTAGGAAAATTTCCTTATCTGTCGGCAATGTTGCAAACAAGGCTGACGCAATTCCCTGACCCTGATAGGCTCCTTTGACAGCGATTTGCAGAATTTCTGCCTCAAAGAGATTCTCCTGCACGGCTAGAAAGCCAATCACTTCTGCCCCGTCCAAAGCCACAGCATACCAAGTTTGGTCTTGGGACAGGTCCGCTTGGATTTGTTCCAGCGTCCAAGGACTGACTGGGTAAATAGCTTCCATGACAGCATAGATGACTTGAGCCAAGTCAGGTTGCTGTTGGATTCGTTTGATTTCTATCATAGGCGTTTAATGTAGGACTCGCCAGACTCGGTGTGGTTCTTAAGCCAGTTTTCCTCTGCCTCAACACGCTTGAGGTAATTCGGCACAAAGTCATGTAAAGAGTCTGCTGCCTTGTCCCAGGCCAAAAGAGCTAGATTAGCTGCATTTGGCAAGGTTTCTTGGTAGCTAGCTTGTGGTAGCTGTTCTTGGATCTGCTCCACAAAGGCACCAACTTCTCCGACAAAGGTCACCTGGTCAGCATCCTTGACTTTTTCTAGCACTTCCGCAAAGGACAGGTGTGCTTCTGACATGACAGGTTTAGCATTTTCATAAAATCCTGCGTAAACATTGTTGCGACGTGCGTCCATAACAGGAACCACCAAGCCTTCTTGCTGAGTCGGCACCAGAGCCAAGAGGCTAGACATTCCAACTAACTCAATATTCAGAGTATGAGCCAAGGTCTTGGCAGTTGCCACTGCGATCCGCAAACCTGTGTAGCTACCTGGTCCCTCTGCCACCACGATTCGATCCAAATCCTTGGGCGTCCAATCCAAACTTGCCATCAAAAAATCAATGGCAGGCATGAGGGTAATACTGTGATTCTTCTTGATATTAATCGTCGTCTCGGCAAGAATCTGCTTGTCCTCTAAGATAGCGAGAGATAGAGCCTTGCTGGACGTATCAAAAGCTAATACTTTCATAACACATTCCTATCTTTTTGTCTGTTTACTATTATACTACAAAAGCTGACGCATGGGAATTTTCTTTCTCCCCAAACAAAAAGCCTTACCACTTAGACAAAGGGGAAGGCACAAAAATTTAAAAAAATTTTACATTTTTCCTATCTTTTCCGAAAATATAAGTGAACAAGAAAATTGAAAGGATCTTCGTAAAAAATTTGGATCAGGCATTTATGTTTCAACTCGATTTTCGATGTTAGAAATCATCATCGAAAACATAAGGATATCACCTGAAAATAGAAAAATCCGCCCCATCTATCAAGACGAGGTGGTTTTTCTGTATATTTAGATGAATAATTGAGCTCAAACATTTAAACCAAAATGAAAAACGAGCCAGACAACATAGGTGACAAGAAGGAGAAAAATTGAATAGAGCGTCACAAAAGCAAGCTTCCAAAGGAATTTTGTTTTGCGGTGTTCTAGATACGTAAAAATAAGATTTCCACCATAGACACAGGCTACAAAAACTATAAACATCAAGAGGCGAACCCCTGCTGCAAATTCAAACAAACTAAACATCCTTAATCCTCCTTGTTTTAAAAGCTATAGGGAATATTCCCATCCATAAACTTCCCTTTCTCTTTCCATTATAACACCTAAGCGCTCTCCAACCAAATCCTACCTGTCTTTTTGCTCCTTCTTCCCCTACCGACTTTCTCTATTTCCGTCTTTTACTAATTTTTCATTTTGTGGTATAATTGAAATAATTGTAACGAATCAAGGTCAATCTAGACACAAAATGGAATGAAATCAAGCAAATCTCTACTAAAAGTTTGGAATAAGCTGACCTGTAAATAGAAAGGAACTATATGATTTACAAAGTTTTTTATCAAGAAACAAAAGAACGTAGCCCACGTCGTGAAACAACACGCTCACTTTACCTAGACATCGATGCCAACTCAGAACTTGAGGGCCGTATCGCTGCTCGCCAACTTGTCGAAGAAAACCGCCCAGAGTACAACATCGAGTATATCGAACGCTTGTCTGACAAATTGCTAGATTACGAAAAAGAAACTGGCGCTTTCGAAATCACGGAGTTCTAATATGGCCTACACTCTTAAACCTGAAGAAGTCGGCGTTTTTGCCATCGGTGGTCTGGGAGAAATCGGGAAAAATACATATGGAATTGAATACCAAGACGAGATTATCATCGTCGATGCTGGGATTAAATTCCCAGAAGATGACTTGCTCGGTATCGACTACGTTATCCCCGACTACTCTTACATCGTGGACAATATCGACCGCATCAAGGCTGTCTTGATCACACACGGACACGAGGACCACATTGGTGGGATTCCTTTCCTGCTCAAGCAAGCAAATGTCCCTATCTACGCCGGACCACTTGCCCTGGCTTTGATCCGTGGGAAACTCGAAGAACACGGTCTCTTGCGCAACGCCAAACTTTACGAAATCAACCACAACACTGAGTTGACCTTTAAAAATCTCAAGGCAACTTTCTTTAGAACCACCCACTCTATTCCAGAGCCTTTGGGGATTGTTATTCATACTCCTCAAGGAAAAATCGTCTGTACGGGTGACTTCAAGTTCGACTTCACTCCAGTTGGAGAACCTGCTGACTTGCACCGGATGGCAGCCCTTGGTGAAGAAGGCGTACTCTGCCTCCTGTCTGACTCGACAAATGCAGAAGTGCCAACCTTTACCAACTCTGAAAAAGTCGTTGGTCAGTCCATCATGAAGATTATCCAAGGCATTGAAGGACGTATCATCTTTGCATCCTTTGCCTCAAATATCTTCCGTCTCCAGCAAGCAACAGATGCCGCTGTTAAGACTGGACGCAAGATTGCGGTCTTTGGACGTTCGATGGAAAAGGCCATTGTCAACGGTATCGAGCTTGGCTACATCAAAGCTCCTAAGGGAACCTTTATCGAGCCAAATGAAATCAAAGACTATCCTGCAGGCGAGGTTCTTATCCTCTGTACAGGTAGTCAGGGCGAGCCGATGGCAGCCCTCTCTCGTATCGCCAACGGAACCCACCGTCAGGTACAACTCCAACCCGGCGATACCGTTATCTTCTCTTCTAGTCCAATCCCTGGAAACACCACTAGCGTCAACAAGTTGATTAACATTATCTCAGAAGCTGGTGTCGAAGTCATCCACGGTAAGATTAACAATATCCACACCTCTGGACACGGTGGCCAGCAAGAGCAAAAACTCATGCTCCGTTTAATTAAGCCAAAATACTTCATGCCTGTTCACGGTGAATACCGCATGCAGAAAGTCCATGCTGGACTAGCGGTGGATACGGGTGTCGAGAAGGACAATATCTTTATCATGAGCAATGGTGATGTGCTTGCCCTTACTGCTAACTCAGCCCGTATCGCAGGGCATTTCAACGCCCAAGACATCTATGTCGATGGAAATCGTATCGGTGAAATCGGTGCGGCTGTCCTCAAAGACCGTAGAGATCTATCTGAAGATGGTGTCGTTCTAGCAGTCGCAACTGTTGACTTCAAGTCTAAAATGATCTTGTCTGGGCCTGACATCCTCAGCCGAGGATTTGTCTACATGCGAGAGTCTGGCGACTTGATTCGTCAAAGCCAGCGCATCCTCTTCAATGCTATTCGTATCGCATTGAAGAACAAAGATGCTAGCGTGCAATCTGTCAATGGTGCCATCGTCAACGCTATTCGCCCCTTCCTTTATGAAAATACAGAACGTGAACCGATCATCATCCCTATGATCCTCACACCAGATGAAGAATAATACTCTTCGAAAATCAAATTCAAACCACGTCAGCTTCGCCTTGCCGTACTCAAGTACAGCCTTCGGCTAACTTCCTAGTTTGCTCTTTGATTTTCATTGAGTACAAGTCAACAAAACAGCTCCGAAGACGGAGCTGTTTTTCTCTATGCTTTCTTTTGAGATTAAAACTCAATAAAAATCGAAATCAGACTAGAAGGCTAGGCGAAAGCATAACTTAAGTTAGGTGAGCCGAAGCCGACGACGTATCATTTTGATTTTTGAATAGTTTTAGAAATACTACGGTTTTTACCTTCAAGATACACCATCAAAATAGAAATATCTGCTGGATTTACTCCCGAAATACGGCTGGCTTGGCCGATAGTTTCTGGATTGATGAGTTTGAACTTCTGACGGGCTTCTGTTGCAATGGAGTCAATATCATCCCAGTCGATATTGGCTGGAATGCGTTTTTCTTCCATGCGTTTCATCTTGGCAACCTGATCCATAGCTTTGGAAATATAGCCTTCGTACTTGATTTCTGTTTCAATCAATTCGATAATCTTGTCATCCAAGTCCTCAGCAGCTGGCCCGATGAAGGCTACCACATCTTGGTAAGAAACTTCTGGACGGCGAAGGAATTCCTTGGCTGTCACCGCATCTGTCAACGGTTTGAAGCCCATCTCCTCAACCTTGGCATTGGTTTCCTTGACCGGCTTGAGTTTGATACTATCTAGGCGTTTCATCTCATTGTCAAATTGATTTTTCTTGATTTCAAAACGAGCCCAGCGTTCATCATCCACAAGGCCAATCTCACGACCCATCTCGGTCAAACGCATATCGGCATTGTCATGACGGAGGATGAGACGGTATTCAGCACGACTGGTCAAGAGACGGTAGGGTTCAATGGTTCCCTTGGTCACCAAGTCGTCAATCATCACCCCGATATAACCGTCACTGCGCTTCAAAATCAATTCAGGCTTGCCTTGGATTTTCAGAGCCGCATTGATACCAGCGATAATCCCTTGTCCAGCAGCCTCTTCGTAACCTGACGTTCCATTTGTCTGACCAGCAGTGAAAAGTCCTGAGATCTTCTTGGTTTCCAGAGTCGCACGCAACTGGTGTGGCAAGACCATGTCGTACTCAATGGCATAACCAGTACGCATCATTTCAGCATTTTCCAAACCTTTGATGGAATGAACCAAATCACGTTGGACATCCTCAGGTAGACTGGTTGAAAGACCCTGAACATAAACTTCCTCTGTATTGCGCCCTTCCGGCTCAAGGAAGAGCTGGTGACGTTCCTTATCCGCAAAGCGCACAATCTTGTCCTCAATCGACGGACAGTAACGAGGGCCCACACCCTTAACTACACCTGTAAACATAGGCGCACGGTGGAGGTTGTTTTGGATAATCTCATGACTAGTACCGTTGGTATAGGTCAACCAGCATGGCACTTGGTCCTTGACATAGTCCTCATCACGTGAAGTGTAGGAGAAGTGATTAGGCGCCTCGTCTCCTGGCTGAATCTCTGTCACATCGTAGTTGATAGAAGAAGCCTTGACACGTGGAGGCGTTCCTGTCTTGAAACGACCAATTTCGAGCCCAAGTTCCTTGAGATTGTCAGCTAGGTTAATCGAAGCCAGACTGTGGTTTGGTCCTGATGAGTATTTGAGATCTCCGATGATGATTTCCCCACGGAGGGCAGTCCCTGTAGTCACGATAACAGCCTTGGCAGCATACTCTTGATGAGTTGCTGTACGAACACCGACAACCTTGCCATCTTCCACCAAAATCTCATCAATCATGGTTTGACGAAGGGTCAGATTCTCTTGATTTTCAACTGTCTTGCGCATCTCCTTAGAGTAAAGTTCCTTGTCAGCCTGCGCACGAAGGGCACGGACAGCAGGTCCTTTCCCTGTGTTGAGCATCTTCATCTGTATGTAAGTCTTGTCAATATTCTTGGCCATTTCCCCACCGAGGGCATCCACTTCACGCACGACAATCCCCTTGGCAGAACCACCGATCGAAGGGTTACAAGGCATGAAAGCCAGCATTTCGATGTTGATAGTCGCAAGCAAGACCTTACAGCCCATACGGCTAGCTGCTAGGGATGCTTCTACCCCCGCGTGCCCCGCACCGATTACAATGATATCGTATTCTTCTGTAAAATTATAAGTCATTTTCTCTCCTATTCCTCAATATGAATGTGTCGTAGTTGGTCGTCCCAATCTGGTAGAGCCGTTTTTAAAAAGGCTGGAACTAGCTGGATATTCTGGAGCTGATTCAAGTCAATCCACTCACAAGGCTGCATTTTTTCGTCTTCCTGCATGGTCAATGGAGCTTCTTCAAGCAAGTTCACCAGATAATGAAACTCGATGTTGTGATAGGAAACACCGTCCTGTTCAAAACGATTTTCAACCACGAAAGCTAGCTGCCCAGCTTGAGCTTTGACACCCAGTTCTTCTCTCACTTCACGGACTACCGCGTCTTCCGTGCTTTCATTGACTTGAATCGCACCGCCGATAGTGTAATACTTGCCCTTATCTTTGGTAACTAGGAGCTTGCGATTTTGAAGAATCAAGGCTGTCGCCCGAACACCAAAGACTGTATTTCCCACTTTTGTCCGAAAGTCTTGCTGAGTCATTTTTGTCCTTTCCCTTAAACGACACAAAAACAGTCAAAACTCCAAAGAAGTGCAGGACAAAAAGCCTGCAACATCCATGAGCTTTGACCATCATTTCTATTGCTGTTATTATTGTAGCAAATTGAGAAAATTTGTCAATCTAAATGTACTGACAAACTTGTCCATCGCGGTAGGCATTGTCAATCAAACCACCACCGAGACATTCTTCACCATCATAAAAGACAACTGCTTGTCCTGGTGTAATGGCGCGCTGCGGTTCTGCAAAGATGACCTCTGCCTTGTCTCCTTTGACATGAACCGTCACCTTAGAGTCAGGCTGACGGTAGCGGAATTTAGCCGTGCATTCTAGTGTAAATTCCTCTGGCATGTCACGAGTAAAGTGGACTTGACTGGCTTCTAGGCTAGTTGACATGAGCGAGTCATGGTAGAATCCTTGTCCGACATAGAGGATATTTTGGCTCAAATCTTTTCCGACAACGAACCACGGTGCATTGTCACCGCCGTGTTGGCCACCGATACCAAGTCCGCCACGCTGACCGATTGTATAATACATGAGACCTGCATGCTCACCCATATCGCGACCATCCACAGTCATCATGCGACCAGGCTGAGCTGGCAGGTAGTTACTGAGGAAGTTTTTAAAGTTCTTCTCTCCGATAAAGCAAATCCCTGTTGAATCTTTCTTCTTAGCAGTCGCAAGGCCTGCTTCTTCTGCTAGTCTGCGAACTTCAGGCTTTTCCAAATGTCCCAGTGGGAACATGGTTTTTTGAAGTTGTTCTTGCGAAAGTTGACTGAGGAAATAGGTCTGATCCTTGCCATTGTCCACGCCACGAAGCATGTGAACGATGCCATCCTCATCACGCGCCACTCGAGCATAATGCCCCGTCGCTACATAGTCTGCCCCCAAGGTCATAGCATAGTCCAAAAAGGCCTTGAACTTGATTTCCTTATTGCACATAACGTCTGGATTCGGCGTGCGCCCTGCACGGTATTCCGCTAGGAAATACTCAAAAACGCGGTCCCAGTACTCTTTTTCAAAATTAACAGAGTAGTAGGGAATGCCAATCTGGTCCGCCACCGCAGCCACATCCTTGTAATCTTCGGTCGCCGTACAGACGCCGTTTTCATCTGTATCGTCCCAGTTCTTCATGAAGATACCGATCACATCGTAGCCCTGCTCCTTGAGCAAGAGAGCCGTCACCGACGAATCAACACCACCACTCATCCCCACGACAACACGTGTTTTAGAGTTATCACTCATGGTAAGTCTCCCATCTATTCGTTTATTCATACCCTTCAAAATTCTATTCATTATGACTTTCAATAGAATTTCTTTGAGTATAGTCTTTTCGTTTGCTTTTAGGAGTAAAATGGTCTGGGAGACCATTTTAGCCTATCATCTTAAAATGAAAATATGATAGGCAACGAGTCGCAGGCATAACTTGAGTTCGCTCAATCAGTCTGGGAGACTGATTGAGGTTATAAATCAGACAAGCTCAGCTTGCATCTCATTTCGAGTTAACGACGTAATAAAAGATAAACGAAATGACTAGTTCACGATTGAAGGTCGTGTGTGCTTTACGATTGAAGGTCGCTTGAGCAGTATTCATTATAACACGCTTGGTTAGAGAAGACAAGAAAGAGGCTGATAAATCATCTCAACCTCTCTTTCTTCCTTTGCAAACGAATCAATTTTCCCCTTTAAGTTCTTTCTTCGCTTGTTCTATCTGGTATTTCACTTGCTCAAAGCCGGTTCCTCCTAAGGAATTCCGTCTCTGAACAGCGGTTTCTGGGCGCAAGTAGATATAAATATCCTCTTCAATCAAGGGATGGTAGACTTGCAACTCCTCCAAATCCCAATCTTGGATGTTTTTACCATGCTTGATAGAGTTTAGAACCAATTTTCCTACAATTTCATGCGCTTCTCTAAAGGGGAGGCCTTTTTCTGCCAAATAATCTGCCAGTTCGGTCGCATTCGAAAAATCATTCTCTGTGGATTGCTGCATTTTGGCCTTATTAACCTGCATGCTCGATAGCATACCTGCCAACACATCCAGAGAATTCAAAATCGTTTCTACTGTATCAAACATGCCTTCCTTGTCCTCTTGCAAATCCTTATTATAAGCCAGGGGCAAAGACTTCATGACGGTCAATAGCCCAAGCAAGTGCCCGTAAACCCGTCCTGTCTTCCCTCGAATCAACTCAGCCATGTCAGGATTTTTCTTCTGGGGCATGATAGACGAACCCGTTGAAAAGCTATCAGACAAGCTAATGTACTGATACTCAAAACTGCACCAATTGATGATTTCCTCACAAAAACGACTCATATGCATCATCAAAATGCTGGCATTTGATAGAAATTCTAAGATAAAATCACGGTCACTCACTGCGTCCAAGGAATTGGTATAGGGTTGTTGGAAACCCAGTAAATCACTCGATAATTGACGATTGATTGGAAAAGTTGTCCCCGCCAAAGCAGCCGCACCTAGGGGAGATAGGTCCGTATGTTTCAAGTTAAATGCAAAGCGCTCGCTGTCCCTTTGGAACATATTGTAATAAGCCATGAGATGGTGGGCAAAACTAATCGGTTGGGCGTGTTGCAAATGAGTATAGCCTGGCATGATGGTTTCCACATGTTTTTCAGCCAAATCCAGCAAAACACCGTTCAGATTCGCCAACTTATCCAAGACATGGCCAAGCTGCTCCTTTAGATATAAGTGCATATCCGTTGCGACTTGGTCATTCCGAGAACGAGCCGTGTGCAATTTCCCAGCCAGAGGACCGATTTTCTCTGTCAGCAACACTTCCATATTCATATGAATATCTTCATTTGCAATATCAAAATGAAGCTCTCCTGCCTCTAAATCTCGCAACAAAGCTTTCAGACCATCTTGAATCTGCTCCGCCTCTTCCAAGCTTAAAATGCCAGTCTGTCCTAGCATTTGAACATGAGCTAGGGAGCCGATCAAATCAAATTTTGCCAGCTGGTGGTCAAAGGAAATACTCGCACCGAACTGTTCTACCCAATCTTCCACAGTGCCTTCAAATCGACCACCCCATAATTTTGTATTTTTCGACATATCCTGTCGTCCCTTTCTATCGCATCACTACTCAACATTTTTCTGAACTTCTGAATAAACCTTAGTCGGAAGCCCCCAAAGCTTGATAAATCCAACAGCCGCATCTTGGTCAAAGGTATCCGCACTAGTATAAGTCGCCAAATTTTCATCATAAAGAGAATTTGGAGATTTCCGAGCCACCACCTGGGCGTTCCCCTTATAGAGTTTAACTTTTGCAGTTCCATTGACAACTTTCTGTGTCTCCTTGATATAGGCAATCAAAGCCTGAGTTGCTGGGCTAAACCACAAGGCATTATAGATGAGATTGGACAACTCATTTTCGATAATGGGTTTGAAATGAGCCACTTCTCTCACAAGAGTCAAGTCTTCAATCTCCTTATGAGCTGCCAATAAAGTCACAGCACCTGGGCACTCATAAATCTCTCTTGACTTAATACCGACTAGGCGATTTTCCACATGGTCAATACGACCGACACCGTGTTTGCCTGCAATTTCATTTAGCTTTTGAATCAAATCCGCCACTTTCATCTTCTCACCATTGAGGGAGATGGGCACCCCACAGCTAAACTCAATATCAATAAATTCTGGACTGTCTGGCGCCTCTTCTGGCGAAGACGTGATTCCAAATGCTTCTTCTGGCGCTTGGTTCCAAGGGTTTTCCAAGACACCACATTCATTTGCGCGTCCCCAAAGATTTTGATCAACAGAGTAAGGATTGTCAAGGTCAGCAGGAACTGGAACGCCGTTTTCTTTGGCATATTGGATTTCTTCTTCACGAGACCATTTCCACTCACGAACAGGCGCAACTACCTTTAAATTGGGATCCAAAGCTGCAATAGAGACTTCAAACCGAACTTGGTCGTTTCCCTTACCTGTACAACCATGGGCAATTGTGGTTGCCCCCGTCTGATGAGCTATTTCAACGAGTTTTTTTGAAATAAGAGGGCGACTCAGAGCAGATACCAAGGGATACTTCTGTTCATAGTAGGCATGAGCCTGAAGGGCCACTAAAACATAGTCATTAGCAAATTCTTCCTTAACATCAATGACATAAGACTCAACAGCCCCAACCTTGAGAGCTTTATCGTGGATGAACTCCAAATCTTTTCCTTCACCCACATCCATACAAACAGCAATCACATCATAGTCTTTTTTTAACCACGTAATAGCAACTGATGTATCCAATCCACCTGAATAGGCTAAAATAACTTTTTCCTTACTCATTCCTCTTCCTTCTTTCTATTTTTCGATAGAGGCTTTAAAAGCATCGTCAATCAATTTGTCCAACTCCCCAGAATCCTTCAGCTTCTGGATGGTTTTGTCAACCGCTTCTTTCAATTCCTTACTGTCTTTTTTCATCGCAACAGCGTAGGAATCTTCTTTATCATTATCAACATCAAACTCAGCGATGGCTAGGTCTGGATTATTCTCTACATATCCTTTCGCCACTGGCTCCTCAAAGATAACCGCGTCCAGTTGCCCTGATTTCAAATCTGTTATCAAATTTCCATTTTTAGGAAGTGAAACGAGAGAAGAATTCTGCAAGGTTTCTTTGACCAAAGTCTCCTGTATCGAACCTTTCTGCGCTCCAACCTTTTTCTGAGCCAAATCCTTCACAGATTGGTAATTCGTTAATTCAGATTTTCTTACGATAACCTTATTTTTCGAAGTATAGTAGGGAATTGAAAAATTGTAAACTTGACTTCTCTCCTCCGTTTTAGAAATGCCTGATATGGCAAGATCGGCTTTACCTGAATCAAGACTAGCCAGTACATTGTCAAAACTCATTGGAGAGAACTCCACTTCCACACCTAGTTCCTTTGCGATGGTTTTGGCTAGCTCAACATCTGAACCTACAATCTGATTTTTCCCATCGACTAATTTCTGGTATTCAAATGGAGCAAACTCTGGATTTAGGGCCACCACCAATTTTCCTTTAGCTTTAATGGCTTCAACACCTTGGGACTGACTGTTACTACAAGCAAACAGTAAGGGGAACATAAGCAAACCAAACATCGTCATCAGCACCTTCTTTACTTTATTCATAGAAAACCTCCTCTTATTTTTATACTTTTAAATTGTATAAATAATACACTTCTCAAAAACATTTGTCAAGCCAAAACTGAATTTTATTTCATTTCAAACAAAAAAAAGCTTATTATATGATATATTTTTACATATAATAAGCTTATTTATACTATTTGAGTTTTGAAACAATTTGAAGACTTTCGTTGGGATTATACAAATAGAGCAGTACTGAGAAGATCGTTACACTTTTTGTTATAGAGAAACAAAAAAGAGTCCTAAAGGACTCTTTTATTCTTAATACCAACCGTTGTTAAGCCAGAAGTTCTTGGCAGCTGTCCATGAACCGTATCGTCCCGCAACGTAAGCATCTGCTACGCGTTCTTGGTTTTCAGCTGAGTAGTCGCCGTTCAAGTATGAATCTGTCAATTGGTAACGTCCGATGTAACGCCCGTTTGTAGCTGTGTAGCTACCGCCTGATTCTTTTTGAGCGATCCATTCTTTGGCTTCTGCTTCAGAACCACTTACAGTTGAAGCTGTGTAACTTTCTTCTTCATAAGAAGTGCTGGTTGTAGCAGCTGGAGCTTCGTAAGTTGTTGTTTCAGTTATTTCTTCGTAAGTCGTAGTCTCTTCGATTGTTTCTCCTGTTGCAGCTGGTGCTTCATAAGTTTTCGCAGCTGGAGCTGTCCCTTCGATGACCAAAACTTGATCCACAAAGATCAGATGAATATCCTCTATCTTGTTTTTTTCTGCCAATTTTTCAACAGTGGTGTTGTACTTCTCAGCGATTTCTGAAAGAGTGTCACCTGGTTTCACTGTATAAGTGATTGTTTCATCTGCAAAAGCAAGTGATGGTGCAAGGAAAGCAAGGAAAGTTGCTGCTCCTGCAAGAGTTAATTTGATTTTTTTAGTTGTTAATGTCATTTCTAAAAATTCTCCTTTTTACTATGCTTCTATCATACCGTTTGAATATTACCGTTTCTTGACGGTTTCGTGTAGAAATATTACAAAAATATTTTATATTTACTGAAACATTGATATTTTTGTCATAAAAGACAAGATTTTATACTATTTTTATCCATTTTTTTAGTTTTATAAGGGAAATAAGCACAGAACTTCATTCTTTGATATAATAGAAATAAGAATCTTTGTAAGGGGAAACAGATGCAATCACTTCGTTTTCAATCTGTCTTTGATATTATCGGCCCTGTCATGATTGGCCCATCAAGTAGCCATACAGCTGGTGCGGTTCGTATCGGAAAAATCGTGTCTTCTATCTTTGGTGATAGACCGACAGAGGTGGAATTCCAACTATTTAATTCATTTGCCAAGACCTACCGTGGCCACGGGACTGACCTAGCTCTCGTCGCTGGAATTTTAGGTATGGATACGGATGATCCTGACATTCCCAATAGCCTTGAGATTGCTCATAAGCGTGGTATCAAGATTGTCTGGACCATTCAGAAAGACAGCAATGCTCCTCATCCTAATACCACTAAAATTACTGTGAAGAATGAACACAAGTCCATCAGTGTGACAGGTATTTCTATCGGCGGGGGAAATATCCAGGTCACGGAACTCAATGGTTTTGCCGTTTCTCTCAATATGAATACCCCGACCATCATCATCGTGCATCAGGATGTTCCGGGGATGATTGCCCATGTTACTGAAGCCCTCTCTCGTTTCGATATCAACATCGCTCAGATGAATGTGACTCGGGAAAAAGCTGGAGAAAAAGCCATCATGATTATCGAAGTCGATAGTCGAAGTTGCGAAGAGGCGATTGAAGAAATCCGAAAAATTCCTCATCTCCACAATGTCAATTTCTTTAAGTAGGAGGAAACATGTTTTATTCTATCAAAGAATTGGTCGAGCAGGCGGATCTAGACTTCCAAGGAAATGTCGCAGAACTCATGATCGCGACAGAATATGAACTGACCGGCCGGGAACGTGCAGAAGTTCTTCTCCTCATGGAGCGCAATCTAGAAGTCATGAAAGCCTCTGTTGAGCTCGGTCTTAGTGAAAACAAATCTCGTAGTGGCCTAACGGGTGGCGATGCAGCCAAGCTAGATCGCCATCTCAAAAGTGGCAAGGCCTTGTCTGACTTTACCATCCTATCAGCTGCCCGAAATGCCATCGCGGTCAATGAACACAACGCCAAAATGGGCTTGGTCTGCGCCACTCCAACCGCAGGAAGTGCTGGCTGTCTGCCTGCCGTTCTTACTGCAGCTATTCAAAAACTTGACCTCACCCACGAAGAACAGCTGGATTTCCTCTTTGCTGCTGGTGCCTTTGGATTGGTTATCGCAAACAACGCTTCTATTTCAGGTGCTGAAGGTGGCTGTCAGGCCGAAGTTGGCTCTGCCTCTGCCATGAGTGCCGCAGCCTTGACCTTGGCTGCAGGTGGAAGCCCCTATCAGGCTAGCCAAGCCATTGCCTTTGTCATTAAAAATATGCTGGGCCTCATCTGTGACCCTGTCGCTGGTTTGGTCGAGATTCCATGTGTCAAACGCAATGCCCTGGGAGCCAGCTTTGCCTTTATCGCGGCTGATATGGCCTTGGCAGGTATCGAGTCTAAGATCCCTGTTGACGAAGTCATCGATGCCATGTACCAAGTCGGATCGAGCCTCCCAACTGCCTTCCGAGAAACGGCTGAAGGTGGACTCGCTGCCACCCCTACTGGCCGTCGCCTACAAAAAGAAATCTTCGGAGAATAACCTTATCTAATAGGAGAAACTATGTCATCAATCTCAGCCATCTTTTTCGATCTAGACGGAACCCTGGTTGACAGTTCCCTCGGGATCCACAATGCCTTTACCCATACCTTTAAAGAGCTAGGAGTTCCAAGCCCTGATGCCAAAACCATTCGTGGTTTCATGGGCCCGCCACTTGAAAGTAGCTTTGCAACGTGTCTTCCCAAGGAACAAATCTCAGAAGCTGTGCAGATATACCGCTCTTACTACAAGGAAAAAGGAATCCACGAAGCCCAACTCTTCCCCCGAATAACAGAATTGCTTCAAGAGCTTTCGCAAAACTACCCTCTATACATCACTACAACAAAGAATACTCCTACTGCTCATGATATGACTAAAAATCTGGGAATCCATCATTTCTTTGATGGCATTTACGGCTCTAGTCCTGAAACGCCACATAAGGCAGATGTCATCCGTTACGCCTTGCAAACGCATCAACTCCATGCAGACCAAGTCCTCATCATTGGGGATACCAAGTTTGATATGATTGGAGCCCAAGAAACTGGCATTAAAAAGTTTGCTGTTACTTGGGGATTTGGAGAAGAGGCTGATTTACTCAGCTATCAGCCTGACTGGATTGCCCATACCATTGATGATATCATTAGCCAGCTCTAACCATACAAAAATACTCCTAACACTAGTGAACTAGGTTGAGGAGTATTTTTTATATGTTGTTACTATCAGAAGGAATCAACTCCATGCTTAAGCAGTAATTTGATCCTGTTCTTCAGTATCTGTATCTTCATCCTTCTTACTTGGCCAAGCAAGCATGACAATAAGAGCAATCGGTCCAACGAGAGGAACCAAAGCAATGAAGATAAAGGCCCAGTGGAAACCAGCGTCTCGTAAGCAGCGAAGCGACTCAGCCGCTTTAAAATAGAGTAGAAATATCTTAATATTTTCGTACCATTTCTTCAAACTGAGAGTCTTCAGTGTTCTCTTTATTTGTTTCACTATTCTCTATCACTTTTTCTCCAAATCGTTGACTGGGCATAGCGAGCATAACGAGCAGTGTTATTGCACCCAAAGGGACAAGTACAATAAAGATATAGGCCCAATGGATACCCACATCTCGTAAGCGACGTACTATCAGTGCTAGTAGAGGAACAAACTCTATTATAAACAAAATAATACACATACTGAAGACCGCAATATTCCTGATGGCTTTATCAGATTCTACTCCAGTAAAAAGTGAGTAGTAGGCGGGCAAGAAAATCACCATATTTAGTAGCCAAACCCACCAAAATTCTGGACGTGTGGAACGACCAGAAAAATTTGCATAGCCTTTGAAAAAACTCCTAATAGCACTCAGCATACAAAAATCTCCTTTTGACTTTAATACTTATTTCGCAAAGTTATGTTACCAGCTTAAAAAAGAGGTAGTTTTTAGATTGTCTGAAATCACTCTCCTGATAGATCACATAATATCGTCCCTTGAATAGTTGCGCTTATTAAACCTTTGAAAGATCCGATGTTCTCTACTCTCTATTTATAAAAACCAGCTTTCTGATTCTCTCAGAAAACTGGCGATAGTTGTTTCATTATGAAGGTAGTTGGACACTCTTACTCAGCATGAGTTGTCTCATTTGCAAAGGAAATGATCGCTTCTTTAAGCTCATCTCCACTGAGTGAACGGAACTCCTCAATTTTCTGATTGATGGCTTCTAGTGGCATGACATTTACCTTACCAACGAAAATCTTGTCCATGACTTGGTTATCAACCAATTCGGTCGAAACCAAGAGTTCTTCATAGAGTTTTTCACCTGGACGAATACCGACCTCAACGATTGGAATTTCGCTTTCTGTGTGCCCGCTTAGAAGCACCATTTTCTTGGCTAAGTCGTAGATCTTAACTGGTTTGCCCATATCAAGGATAAAGACTTCTCCGTCCTTGGCATAAGCGCCAGCATGGATTACTAGACGGCTAGCCTCTGGAATAGTCATGAAGTAACGTGTCATGCGGAAGTCTGTCACCGTTACAGGGCCACCTTCAGCAATCTGGCGTTCAAAGACAGGAATCACGCTACCACGACTACCGAGAACATTCCCAAAACGAACTGCGCAGTAGGTTGATTTGCTACGTTGGTTAAAGCCAGTGACAATCAACTCTGCCACGCGCTTGGTTGCCCCCATAACATTGGGTGGATTGACCGCCTTGTCTGTCGAAATCATGACCATCTTAGGCACCTTGGCTGCATCCACAGCCTTGGCAACGTTGTAGGTACCGAGGATATTGTTTTTGAAGGCTTCTTTTGGATTGCGTTCCATCATCGGAACGTGTTTGTGAGCGGCAGCATGATAGACGATGGCTGGTTTATACTGCTCAAACACCTGCAAGAGACGGTCATAGTCCTGAATATCTGCAATAACAGGAACATAATCAATCCCTTGGAATGTACGGATCAATTCATGATAAACGAGATAGATTGAATTTTCGCCATGCCCAAGCAAGATGATACGTTCTGGATTGAAGCGGCTAACCTGACGACAAATCTCTGAACCAATCGAACCACCAGCTCCTGTCACCAGGATGGTCTTGCCTGTAATCTCAGTACCCAGGCGCGATTCGTCGAGACGAATTTCCTGACGGCCCAAAAGGTCTGTGATATCAATTTTCTGGAAGCCACTACCTGATTGATGGAGTCCTTGAACGACTGTCTCAACCTTAGGCATCTTGTAACATTTGACGCCTAGTTTATTACACATCTGCAAGATGCGTTCGTACTCTGAAGGGTCTAGCGAAGGGATCGCTACAATGACACGCTCGATTTGGTGACGTTTAGCCAATTCAGGCAGATTGTCATAGGAGTCCAAAACTGGGATTCCACCTAGTTTTTGTCCCTTTTTCTTTTCATCGTTATCCAAAATCCCCACTAGCTCAAGGTCGCTAGTTGGATGTTGGTAGCTGTTCATAAAGAGGGCGCCACCATCACCAGCACCGATCAAGAAGGTACGGCGATGCTCTCCATCTCCACTACCTTGCTTGCGCTTAGAATAAATCAGCTGCCAAGTGATACGAGGAAGCAAGATGAGGAAGGTACTCAACAAAATGAAGAGTACGATGAAACGGATAGAAAACAATGGAAGAAAGGCATAGCAGATTCCATAAGAAAGAACACTGCTGAGCATCACTCCGAAAAAGATTTTCATGAAATCCGTAATCTTGCTATAACGACTAATACTAGCATTTAGCCCCCAAAACGCAATCATGATTTGATAGAGGAGGAAGGCTAAAAGAGTGTAGATCACGTAATCCACAGGCGCAGGATTTATAAGGCCATAAAACAAGATATAAGATACGATGATGGAAACCACCATACTCAGAATATCGAATATCCCCCAAAACACTTGTTTTTGCTGTTTATTTAAAATTTCAACCAGATCAATCACATAATCTGTTAGTTTTTTATTCATAGGAATTTACTCCCCCTTAAAAGAGTCAGATGATACTGTTGTTATGATAACCTGAATCATTCAGTCTATCGGGGCTTACTTTCTCTTTCTTAAAAGTTTGACGAAGATAAACTGACGTACAAATCCTGGACAAAGTGCAACAATTGCCTGAATGGCTACACTTTTAGCATATTCCATGTAAGAAATTTGCCCTCGCTCAAGCATCCGTTGGCGAGCTTGACGATAGAGTTTGAGGTAACGCAAGCCACCTCGACGCTCAAACATCCCTGCACCGACACGAACCTTACACAAGATTTGATCTAGGTTCCCAGTCTTGGCACCTGCAGCAATCATATTGAGCCAAAGGAGGTCATCCTCCATGTAAAGGCCATCTTCATAGTTGCCTGCCTTGAGGACCATGCCCTTTTTGAACATGACTGTCATATGGTTAAAGGCGCTTCTCATTCTCTGATAAGCCACAATGTCTGCATGCTGAGTTGGAACACGACGATAAGACACAATCTCATCTGGATTGTCAATGAACTCTGCGATATGCCCGCCTAAGAGATCGAGATCTTCTTTCTCCATTAGCTGAAGCTGTTTCTCAAAACGATCCGGAACAGCTAAATCATCCGTATCCATGCGGGCAATAATGTCATACTGGCACTGTAAAACACCGTATCGAAGAGCCAAGCCTAAACCTTGATTTTCTTCTAAGGGGCACCGTTTAACTGGAATGTCTGACTGAGCTTCCACTTCATCTAGCACCTGATAGAGTTCGGGTGTGAGCGGCCCATCCTCAACAAGAACAAGTTCGCTCGGTTTCAAGGTCTGGTTTTGAACACTTTTGATAGCATCTCTTAAAAACGTCGGATTTTCCTTTACATAGACCGACATCAAGACGCTGATTTTTTGCTTTTCAGGCACAGTTTTTCTCCAATGTATAGATTTCCTTCCACTATTTTATCACAAATTCTCCTAGTTTCCTATTTTTATATCAAATCAAGGAAAATTCTAGTAAAGAAATCTGTCCCTTTTCACTTTATTTTCACTTCCATTGATTTATCTGTCTTGGCTATCATTACTTGACATTATAAGGAAAAAACCTTAAAATAAGCTGTTATTAAAATCATCCTATCGAGGTTTTTATGAAAAAACAATCACTCTTTTTTGTTCTAGGAATTGTCTTAATCGGGACTGTTTTACGCTCTCCTTTTACTGCTCTTCCAACCATTTTAGGAGATATCGCTCAGGGACTAGGAGTGGAGGTTAGCTCTCTTGGGATTTTAACCAGTCTCCCTCTCTTGATGTTTGCTCTTTTCTCTGCTTTTGCAAGCCGCTTGGCACAAAAAATCGGGTTGGAACACCTCTTTACTTACTGTCTCCTCCTCTTAACTGTTGGCTCTGTCATTCGTATCTTCAATCTTCCCCTTCTTTATCTAGGAACCCTAATTGTGGGAGCAAGCATAGCGATCTTCAATGTACTCCTCCCAAGTATGATCCAGGCAAATCAGCCTCAAAAGATTAGTTTCCTAACAACTCTCTATGTCACTGCCATGGGAATTTCGACAGCCATCGCTTCTTATCTATCCGTCCCTATCACCCAAGCTAGTTCTTGGAAGGGCCTCATCCTCGTTCTCAGCTTTCTCTGTCTGGTCACTCTACTAGTCTGGTTGCCAAATCATCGCCACAATCACCGCCTAGAAAGCCAAAAAGAAAAGCAAGTCAAAGAGAATATTCTAAAAAGTAAAGATGTCTGGGCTATCATTGTCTTTGGTGGTCTTCAGTCCTTACTCTTTTATACAAGCATGACCTGGTTGCCAACTATGGCTATTAGTGCTGGTATTTCTAATAGTGATGCGGCTCTCCTCGCTTCTATCTTCTCACTGATCAGCATTCCTTTTTCAATGACTGTTCCAAGTCTGACGACTCGTCTATCAGATGGTCACCGTCGAGTCATGCTGGCAATTATCTCTATCGCTGGGATGACAGGAATTGCCATGCTCTTGTATCCAACCAATAATTTCCTCTACTGGTTAGTCGTCCATCTCTTGATTGGAACGGCCTGCAGTGCCCTCTTCCCCTACCTCATGGTTTGCTTTTCTCTTAAAACCAGTTCGCCAGAAAAGACAGCTCAGCTATCAGGACTAGCGCAAACAGGTGGGTACATCTTGGCGGCCTTTGGTCCTACCTTATTTGGTTATAGTTTTGACCTTTTCCAATCTTGGATCCCAGCTGTCCTTGCTCTTCTAGCTGTTGATGTCATCATGACCATCTCACTCTTTATGGTGGATAGGGCTGATAAGATACTCTAATTTTCTAAAATCCATCACAACTATACACAATGCAAAGCCAGACAGAGTCTGGCTTTTTTCGTTGACTGACTATTCAGAATATCGCTTCCAATATCATAACAGTTGCACTTGATAGACTAGTTAGTGAGGAGAAAAGTGATATAATTATATAAACAGCCTAGAAAAATAGATGCCCTTTTATAGATGCCTAAGGGCATACAACTGCAAGCAAAACAGTAAAGACTCCCTTCAAATAAAACACTGACAGGAGAAATGATACAGATGGCATATTTAACAGATAAACAAATAGAATACGGCTTTGATTACTTCCATCAGGATGAACTGCAAAGCAAGTGTATTGTTGAAGTGTCGGAGTACAAGGGAGAAAGTACGTTGACAATCAACTGCACTCAATTAGGCGATAGCTTTACCCCTCAATATAAAACTGCAAAAGAAAAGAAGCGTGTTGTCCAAGAGTGGTGTGATTTTTTAACTGACAATCCGACAGCATTCACCGAACTGGTATTTTGTACCAGGATGCCTCAAGAATTATTTGATGCTGTTTGCGCCCAACAAAATCTTAGAAAACTACATATAAAATGGGGTGTTTATCCAGATATTTCTAAGATTGCGAATCTGACTAATCTCGAATATTTGCATCTGGGTTCTGGATCCAGTGTTGGAAGTATCGAGCCCATTGCCAAATTAAGAAATTTGCTTGCTTTATCCGTGGAAAATTTTCAAAAAATAAACGACTATAGTCCGCTTACTAAGCTTAAAAATTTAGAAAGTTTGTCGATTGAAGGAGATTGTTTTGCGCCTAAAAATATCCATGTAGATTCTTTTGATTTTTTGAATGAGATGAAGCAATTAAGATATTTTAATTTTTTAGCTGGGATACTAAAAAGCAAGGATTATACTCCGATTTTAAATCTTGAAAATATAGAGCACTTAACACTTAAGCCGTCCAAGGAGCTTAGAGGGCTATATGACGAGATAAGGAAACTGCCAAAATTGAAATACGGTTCCTTGGTCGATAAGCCGGAACTTTATCTGAAATAGAAATTTGCAATGACACCTAACTGTTCTAGGCGAACAAGAAAGCCAGTGAGTTTCTGATAGTCAAATAGCAAACTTGTAAACCAGAAGGAGGAGGAAACATATGCTAGCAAAAGCTGGGGACGTCTATTGTGTTTATAATAACTATCTAAAAAAATATACAGCTTGTCAGATAACCAAAATAGAAGAGGATGATCAAAAGCCACAGGCGGTCATTCTTTCATTGGATTGGTCGGGAGAAGAGCCTCTGAAAGAGGAGGAATTATCTTCTTTACAACCACTTTATAAGGACTTTATGCACTGGAACCGAGGGATAGATCTATCAAATGTCGATGTGAATGTACCGGCAAATTATACCTTCGTTGGAAATGTTACTCCTTTAACTGATGAGAGTACAAATTCATACGCAACATGGGGAGACGGTTATGAGGTCTACAGACAGCTGAAATGGCAAGAAATAACGAAAGAACAGAGAAATACCTTTAAGGAGGCGGATAAGAGTAAAGAAAAAGTCATCTTTGCCGGAAAGGAATATCTCATTTCCAAACACCATCTCAATGACGAGTGGACACCTTTTGAAGATGCACTAGAATTAAAGGTCTTTCCTTGCTTATCTAAGTTGACATTGAAAAAATGGCACGAAAATGTATATGAGTATTTGCAATCAACTCCTTTTATTACAGAGCTAGTTCTTGAAAACCATAACCAAACAAAACTGGATTTTTCTAAAACATCACCGCATAGGCTTTCCCTCGATATGACAGGGGTAGAGGAGCTTATTCTAAATGATGATTTGGAGGAGCTTATTTTACTAGGTGAGATAACGAAAGACTGTAAAATAACGGCTTATGAGAATGGCGCTAATTTACTTCTACAACCTGAGAAAACTATTCCTAAATTGCAAGGGTTAAAAGATTTAAGAAAATTACATTTTATGAATATAAGCGAGCTTGATATCAAGGAGATTTTGATCGAATATCCAAAACTGAGGGAGTTGAGATTATGGGGGAAACCGGGTAATCTTCTTCATTTTGATACATTATCAGAGTTTAAAGAGTTGGAAGTCTTGACAACGATGGACTTGTTTGGTTTTACCGCAGAGGATATTCCAGCTCCTGATAGGCTTCCAAATTTGTATATGTTTTGGATGGACAGCTTGCCTGAGGATGCCGCTAAAATGGCAAAGAAACTTTATAAAAAACGCAAAGAAGAAGGTCTTGATTTGTGGATTACAAAGGCGAGAAAACCTGAATGGCTTGCTCAAAACTTGGACAATCCGTTTCGTTCATGGGACGGACAAGAGAATATTACACCTGCCAATGCCAAGAAAGCGGCAACCTTATATCGAAAGACTCGAGCTGGTATGGTAAAGCTCGTTGAAAGTTCACCTGATGAAATAATGCAGGGAGCCACAGAGTTGGTAAAACTCTATACAGAAGGCTTTAATAAAATGGATAAAGGGAAGTATTTCATCGAAACAGTCGAGAGAGAAGATATTTATACTGCACTTGATGACATTTTAGATTTAATCCCAGCCGAATTCAATATCGATAAAGAAAATCTTTTGAATTTCTTTGATGAGTTAAAAGATTTTTAGATTGAAAGTTTGCTTAAGTCAATGTTTGAACTGGAGGCCATTATGAGTCGCTTTATACAAAATATCACAATAGAAAATCGGCAAGTCGACAGGGAAAATTTGTTTGCCATCGGTTATTGTCCAGAAATAGCAAAACATCTACTGTGTGTTCATATCTCTTGGATTGCAGGCTACGACCGCTATTATGAGTTGGATGAAGGCGATAGGGCTCTCTTTGAAATCAATCGAGAAATATTTCTCAAAAAATATGAAAAAGAAATCAAGGCACATCTGACTGAAAGATTGATTGGTGCTGGGGCGTTGAGGGATTATGATTTTAGATGCTTGCCTGATGACATCCTAGAAAGCTTGGACAAATACCCTCCATTTGAAGGCTATGTCTATCAAGATGGCTTACTCTGTGCCCGAATCAAAATTGAAGACAGGTATTTTAATCTTCCACCGATTTATGATAAAAAGTACAGATAGTAAACACATCAAGGTTCAGATAGAGATACATAAATGTATATAAACAATAAGTGTTGAAACAATTATATCGGTGATAGTGATGAACTGGAGAATCTCGCCCTTTGTAAAATAACTACCCGAGAATGATCAGGAGGTTGCCATGGCAATAGACGGAGTAAAGATTATAGACAGCGATGATGCTTACGATATTTATAACACCATAGTGGGAAGATATAAAAATGGCGAAAATATTGCTAAGATAATCGAAGATATTTTAAATGATGAAAATAATTTTTGTATAGATGATTTTTATACTGAGATTTATTGGACAGCCTTTGCCTACTCCTTGTGGAAGATTGGACATTTACCAGAAGACATAAAAAATAAAACTCTCAAAATCATCGAAAAAGGAGCGGATAAGTTCTGGCTTGAAATTGACAGCAAAGCATTGAAACAAAGACAGAAAGCACTTGATAAACTAGCTATTCAGCTACAAAGTGTCAATCCGAAACCTCTTAAAGTTCCAAAGGCAAAAACAAAGAGGGAGCCGTACTTTAAGGTAGGAGATGTGCTTGTGGTTCAATTTGAAAATAAATACGGAGTCGGTTTTGTTTCAGATCTCGACCAAAGTCCGAGAAAAATAGAATATCACCTAGCCTTTACAAGGTTGCTACAAAAGAATAAGCCCACTATGACAGATTTTTTGAATAGCGAGATTGCTTGCAAGATGAATAATAGACAGTATGCTATTGATACTGACTGTTGGTTTAATCACAAGGATTTGGGGCTTTTACTAGATAAATTTGAGAAGATTGGTAAGGTCATATTAGAAGATTATGCTCTGTGGACTTTAGCACCTGCCTGCACCTTGGGTGATATCTATGAAGAAATCACAGCGAGTAAGGGAGCCCGAGGTCTTCGTTTTATGGAGACGTATAAATTGATAAAAGATATGGAATAAATGAGGAAGATAAGGGTTTAGATGGGAAAGGAATCTGTTTCAAAGCATATCCTAGATTATACATCATGATTCTAGCTTATCTTTAAAATATAAATTTCTGTGAAATAACTGATGTTAGTTCCTCTAAACTTCTAGTTTTTACTAGGAGTTTTTTATATATAAAATTTTTACACATATTTCTTGACAGGGCTTTCACATTGAGATACAATATATTTGAAAAGAGTATATATAAAATTTTTATATAATATAAAGGAGGTTTCCCATGTACTTCCCAACATCCTCTGCCTTGATCGAGTTTCTCATCTTGGCTGTGCTGGAGCAGGGAGATTCTTATGGTTATGAGATTAGCCAAACCATTAAACTCATCGCCAATATCAAAGAATCTACGCTCTATCCCATTCTCAAAAAATTGGAAGCCAGTGGCTTTCTGACCACCTACTCTAGAGAGTTTCAGGGACGTATGCGCAAATACTATTCCTTGACCAATCGGGGCGTAGAGCAGCTCGTTACTCTAAAGGAAGAGTGGACGCTCTATACCGACACCGTCAACGGCATCATAGAAGGGAGTATCCGCCATGACAAGAACTGACTATCTGACTCAGTTAGAAACCTATCTCCATAAACTACCTGAAGCTGACCGCATCGAAGCCATGGACTACTTTAAGGAACTATTTGACGATGCGGGTTCAGAGGGCGAAGAGGAACTCATTGCCAGTCTAGGAACTCCAAAAGAAGCTGCCCATGATATCCTTTCTGATCTTCTCGACAAGAAAGTCAATGAAGCCCCTGCTCAAAAGAATGACCGCCAACTGCTACACATTGCCCTCTTGGCCCTGCTAGTAGCTCCTATCGGAATTCCGGTTGGGATCGGCATCCTCATGGCCATCATCGGTATTTTTATCGCAGCTGTCTCCGTCATTCTAGCCTTTTTCGCTGTTTCGGTGACGGGTATCCTGCTAGGTGGACTCTTTATCATAGAGAGCTTTAGTGTTCTGGTCGAAGCCAAATCTGCCTTTATCTTGATTTTTGGGGCCGGTTTGCTTTCTATCGGTGCTTCTTCTCTTGTTCTACTAGGTATCTCCTATGTAGCTCGTTTCTTTGGCCTCCTGGTCGTCCGCTTGGTGCAATGGATTCTTAAAAAAGGAAAGAGAGGTGACAGACATGCGTAAATTGACAAAAGGATTTCTCATCTTTGGTGTAGTTTCTACAATCCTTGGTTTTATCATGATCATTGTAGGCGCCCAGTCTAATGGTATTCAAAGTTTGCTTGCCATGTCAAAAGACCCCGTCTATGACAATCGTATCGAAGAAGTGACCTTTGGAAGTGAAGTGGAAAAACTTGATTTAGCCCTTGAGGAACATAGCCTAACCATCACAGAGTCTGTAGATGACAAGATCCATATCACCTATCATCCTTCGGTGTCTGGTCGTCACGATTTGACTACTGGTATGAGTGACAAAACACTGAGCGTCACTGACAAACAAGCCTCCCAACATCGTTTTCTCGGTTCAGGAATCGAAAGCCTACTTCGTATCGCCAGCAACTATTCTAATCGTTTTGACGAAGTCGTTCTCTCCCTACCCAAAGGAAGAAAGCTGCAAGCTATCACCGTCTCAGCCAATCGTGGACAAACTAATATTCGTCAAGCCAACCTTGAAAATGCAACCATCAAAACAAAAGGCTATCTCTTAAGACTAACAGAAAGTTCTATCAAGAACAGCACATTAACGGCACCTCATATCATCAATATCTTTGATGCCGAATTGACAGATAGTCAGGTCAAGACGGAGGGAGCACACATCTATGCTGAAAATATCCAAGTTCACGGCAAGGTCGAGCTAGAGGCTTATTCCACTCTAACACTCATTCTCTCCCAGAAAGAGACCGACCGTATCAATCTAGAAATTTCTTCTCAGCATGGTGGTATCTATCGTCAACCCAAAGAAGAACATCGTGGACAAAAAGAGAATGTACTTGCCAACCCTTATAAAACGGAAAAAGCAGATATCAAGGATATGCTCATTATAAAAGCCAATCAGGATATCTACCTACCCAAGGAAGAAGAGTACTCTGCTCCACCTAGAAATCATTGACAAAAACGCTTTCATCTGCTAGTCTAAAGATAGAAAACGACCATAAAAAAGGAGGTTCCACCATGACACAAGAATGGTTTGAAAGTGCCGATCTTGAGAAGAAATCACCTCAGACGAAATCGGAAAACCAGCCCAGCGAGCCTGAGACTTCAGAAACTGTGGAAACTGAACCACAAGTAAGCGAAGAAACTTCTGTCTCACCTAAAGAGATGGAAACCCATGAGGAGGAAACTCCCGAAATGATTGAGGAAGCCCAAACCGAGGAAGAGGGAGAAGGGAAAGCTGAAGAGGAACACAAGCAAGAAAACCCTGCAAAAGAGAAAAGTATCCTCAGCAAGGCTTTAGAAAGCCCCTATATCCCAGATATTGACCCTCGTAAAACAGCCAGATTCAAAGAAGAAATCGCACTATTTTGGACTTGGCTACTGGATGCTATCCAAGAACCAACTGCCAGCAAGGCTACGGACCAAAAGCATCGTTATAGTGTCTTCGGCCTGCTCACCCTGCTGTCCTCGTTCAACCTTTTCTTTAGTATCTATCATATCAAGCGCCTCTACTATGGCTATATGATTTCTATGGCTATATGATTTCTATGGCTAATAGCTCTCCTAACCAGCTCCCACCTTTAGATCTATTTGCTGGACTTTCTATCTTGGTCGCTAGCGCTCTATTTTACTTTTCCATCATTTTGGGAGGCTTTACTGTCCGACGTGTACTGGACCAGGAGAGCGACTTCACTTTTCAAGAAGCTTTCGATCGTTACAGCAGACTCTTTGCTATCCCGCTTGTCCTAACAGCTCTAGCAAGTTTCTTTGCACTCTTTGGTGGCTTACGATTTGCTGGGATCCTCACTCTTCTAAGCATGGCCATCTTTGCCCTTGGCAATCTCTTTGTGATTAGCAAGCCAAGTAAGACCAGTAGCCTCGACCCATTTTATCGATTCTTGTTAGCTGTCTTACTTGATGGTGCTATTCTCTTGCCATTCTTCATTGCAGAGTTAGCGCTGACAGTTGACTACCTTCGCATCCTGACATTCTTTTAACCAAAATCCCTGCCATTTGTTAATGACAGGGATTTTTATACTTACTCTTTTTTAAACAAGGCCTACTAGATGGTTGCCAATCCTTCAAAGTCTTGTCCTAGGATGGCTTGTACTTCTAATTGATTAGCATCTATTTGCTGGTAAAATGCTGTTGGTAGTGACTCTAGGAATTTTTCATAATCCAAGCGAGCGATGGCTTCATAGTCTTCTGCTTTTGAGCCATTACCAGAAATCTTCACTAGATCAATCTCCCAAACAAGTTCCTTGCCTGCCAGCTGCTCGGTATAAGGAGCTGGTACAAAGGCTTCCTTTGGCAAAATCGTCTTGACTCCCTGGGCTAGGTGATAGATACCGTGTACCTTGCCTTGAGCGTCTGGGTAAAATTTCACACTGGCAAGATAGGCATCAGAGCCTTGAACCTTCTTGACCAGCTCTTCAAAACGTGCCAATCCATCCTCAGCCAAAAAGCTCTCGAGGTATTCCTTATTGAGATAGATAGGAGCCAAGAGCCCTTGGCAATAGACTAGACGAGTCGCTTTATCCGCTAGATAATGCTTGACCGTTTGTCGGAAATAAGCTTCAAACTCAAATCCTTCTAACCCTTCTACCACTTGCCCCAACTTGCCAGATAGGGCCTGGAGGAGAGTCTCTACAATCTCCCAGTCCGCTCTAGTAAGGAAATCTGGAATCACCACTTGATAGCCTTTTCGACTATCCGCATAGTACACCTTGAAAAGAAATTGCGACTGACCTACAATCCCACACTCGATATACTCGAGACGATTGAGGGGCTGACGGAGATAGACCGCATCATAACTGTGCGACTCCAAGCCCTCTACCAAGGCTAAGATGGACTTGGCAGTTAAGACCTCCTGTTGTCCTAGAATGCTTTCTTTATTTGGGATAAAAAATGTTTTCGCCATAACCGGCCTCCTTTGAAATCGTTTACATACAGTATACCCTATTTTCCTGAAAGATACAGAAACAAACTTTAGATTTTTAGATAAAAAGCATAGAAAAACAGCCCCTGAAGGCTGTTTGCTTTATACAGTAGCGACTTGATCCAAGCTTTCACCGATAGCTGCTAGGCGCTCGATCACTTCTGCTTGTGTCAATTCATTTTCTGAAACATAGCGGTTGCGAGGGTGAACACGACACTCGTGTGAGCATCCACGGAGGTACTTGTCTTCATTTTCTTCTGATGTTAGGATACGACGGTTACAGAAGGGATTCCCACAGTTGACATAACGTTCACATGGTGTTCCATCAAACCAGTCTTTTCCTACGATGGTTGGGTTGACATGGTTGACATCGACTGCGATACGCTCGTCAAAGACGTACATTTTCCCATCCCAAAGCTCGCCTTGGACTTCTGGGTCTTTACCGTAAGTTGCGATTCCTCCGTGCAATTGGCCGACATCTTTGTAGCCTTCACGAACCATCCAGCCTGAGAATTTCTCACAACGAACTCCACCTGTACAGTAAACCACGACACGTTTGTCCATGAATTTTTCCTTGTTG
This sequence comes from Streptococcus oralis, assembly GCF_019929365.1. Classification (GTDB taxonomy): domain Bacteria; phylum Bacillota; class Bacilli; order Lactobacillales; family Streptococcaceae; genus Streptococcus; species Streptococcus oralis_BT. Next base: position 127,381 of record NZ_JAHZPH010000003.1, read on the forward strand.
TCACGAACCCATTGTGGCAACTCACGGAAGTTGCGGATGTCTGGGCGAATAGCTCCACGGAAGTGTCCTAAGTCGTACTCATAATCGTTACGCGTGTCAAGGACAACTGTGTCTTCGTCAAGAAGGGCTTCTTTGAACTCTTTTGGAGACAAGTAAGCACCTGTTGTTTCAAGTGGGTTGATGTCGTTGTCAAAATCGTTGTCTTCCAAACCAAGGTGGACAATTTCTTTCTTGTAGCGAACAAACATCTTCTTGAAGGCTTGTTCATTCTCTTCGTCAATCTTGAACCAGAGGTCTTCCATACCTGGGAGGCTGTGAACATAGTCCATGTATTTTTGAGTTGTTTCGTAGTCACCTGAAACAGTCCCGTTAATTCCTTCATCAGCGACTAGGATACGGCCTTTGAGACCGATTGATTTACAGAAAGCCAGGTGATCTGCCGCAAATTGCTCTGCGTTTTCAATTGGAGTATAAAGGTAGTAAAGTAAGACACGAATATCTTTTGCCATAAGATTTGTTCTCTTTTCTATTCTTAAATTTTCAGAATTTTTCATTCAACCATACTAGTATACCCACTTGAGAAAACGAATGCAATTTATTTGACCGGAAATTATAGAAAGAAGCCTGTTCCTGCACTTCATCAGTAACCATAGCGAATCGCAGATAATTCTCTCAATTTTTTTATCTGCTCAGCTTGACTTTCTGACAGAATCAGCTTATTGTCAATCAATACACGCGCAAGATCAACATTCATTTGACTCAGGACAAATGGAGTAGAGATCCCACCGCCCTTCAGTTGACTCTTATAAACAGCTAACTGATTTTTCAAGGGAGCAAGTCGAGGCGCATCCTTTATATCTTCCAATAGATGATCTATAATAGCCATCGCTTCACAACGTCTTTCTCTACCTCCAGCAAACCATTTTAATGATGTCATTCTCATTTTCCTCCTGAAATACTTGAAAAACTATAATCCCTAACTCTCATGCTGATATTTTACCCAAACACCCGATGTAAAAAAGTCAGCAAAAATGGTAATGTCGCTACGATATTATTAATAACATGCACCGCATAGGATGGATAAATGCTCTTGGTATAACGGGTCAAACCAGCAAAGATGATTCCAAATGTTACAAAGACGAAAACATCTAGCAGACTAGGCAGGTTTGAAAAATGAGGGAGAGCAAATAAAATAGACGGAAGGATCAAATCAAGACCAAATCTCGAATCTTTAAAGAAGGCATGTTGAAGTAATCCTCTATAGAGCAACTCTTCCATCAATGGTCCCAGAAAGAACAAGGTTATATAGAGACCTAGCTCGGCAAAGTTAGTCCCACTATAACCGATCAATACGGCCCAACCTTCAGCAGTTGACTGAACGTGTTTAGCTGTTTGAATATTAAAAAATATATGAGCTACCGCTACTAGGGCTGTTAGGATTGAATACCAGAGCCATTTGTTTCTCGAAACGCGAAAGAGATAGCCATGGCCTGTCTTAACAAGAATCCCAATCATAACTCCACTAAATAGCAAACTCAAGATATTTCGAATCCAGAAGAAATTTCCTATCTGAGAAGAAAATTGCCAATAGTTTTGGACGATAAGAGTCAGCTGAGAAAGACCAAATACGAAAAATAGGTAAGAGAAGACACCACTCATTTTAAAAAGAAGACGATACCTTTTCATGATAGACCTCCTGTAGATATATGTGTATCCCATCACCTCAACTCTCAGAATTGCTACTTTCATCTTTGCATCCTAAAAATCACTACCTCCCCTAGAGAACTAAGGAAGGCAGTGATCACATTTTTAGGAATTAGGAATGAATACACGAAATCAATCGATCTTATGATTTTTTGTTTTTCAAGAATTCGTCGTATTGTTTTTGCATTTCGTTCAATACTTTTTCGTAGGCACCTTCAGATTTCAATTTTTCCATCAATTCTGGGATTGCTTTATCTGGGTCTACAGTACCAGTGTTGATAGCTGTATCGAATTGTTGCATTGTGTTAGAGATTGCTGAGATTTCATCTTTCACACTGTCAGTGTTAAAGATGAATCCAAGTGCTGGAGATTCCTTAGCTTCTGCCAATTGTTTCTTAGAATCTGCAATTTGTTGGTCTGTAACGTTTTCGTTGATGTAAAGGATCCAGTTGTTACCAGTGTTCCAACCTGACATGTGAGTGTTTCCTTTGTATCCATCAAGGACGCGGACACGGTTTTCTTTACCTTCAACTTTTTCCCAGTTCTTGCCTTCTGGACCGTAAACAAGACCGTTCAAGAGTTCTGGGTTTGTGTTCAAGAGATTCAACACTTCCATTGATTTTTCTTTGTTCTTAGAGTTGTTTGAGATGACAAAGTTAGCAACTTGTGTTGTTTGGTTTTTCTTGATAAAGTTAGTGATTGGTTTGATTTGGATATCTTTGTTTGCAACACGTGAGAGCAAGCTGTTACCGTAGTCAGCTGGTCCTACTGTTTCTTCACGAACGAACCAAGTATCTTGTTGAAGGTCAAATGAAGTGTCGCTTGTTGCTACGTCTTTTGGAATGTATCCTGCTTCATAGAATTTGTGAAGAGTCTTCAAGTGTTCTTTGAAACGAGGCACTTCGTAACGGTTTACAATCTTAGTAGTGTCTCCTTCAAGGTCGATAACGAATGGAAGTCCGTTTGGTACTGGGTAGTCAAAGTTATCAGATGGGATGAAGTTCTTCGTAACCGCAAATGGTACTACGTCTGGAGCTTTTTCTTTGATTTGTTTCAAGACTGGTTCAAGTGTTTCGTATGAAGTGACACCTGAAATGTCGATGCCATATTTGGCAAGAAGAGCGCCGTTGAAGGCAAAGTTTTGAGATGATGCAACGTTAGCTGCAACTGGAACAGCATAGATTTTACCGTTTACAGTGTTCCCTTTGATGTAAGCTGGGTCAAGTGCTTTGTAAAGCTCTGCTCCTTCTTTCTTGTACAATTCTGTCAAGTCAGCGTAAGCACCTTTTTGAGCATTTACAACATAGTTATCTGCAAAGGCGATATCGTAGTTTTCACCTGATGATGTGATAACTGACATTTTCTTGCCATAGTCACCCCATCCAAGGTATTGGATATCCAATTTAGCACCAACTTTTTCTTCGATGATTTTGTTGGCATTTTCTAGCAATTCATCCAAGTTGTCTGGTTTGTCACCGATTTGGTACATTTTAAGAACAGGTTTGTCACCTGAAGCTGAGTCAGCAGCTTTTTTGTTGTTACCTGAAAGGTTTCCACAAGCGGCAAGGCTTGCAGCCAAAGCGACTACGCTAGCAGATGCAAAAGCATATTTTTTCCAGTTTTTCATGATAAAAACTCCTTTTTTTATTTTTAAACTTATAAACGATTTAATGATTTTTACTTCAACCACTAAGATGAAGTTGGGAAGGGAGAAACGGTGTTTCTCAGCAAGTGCTACTCTTTCACACCACCGATGGTCAAACCTTTTACAAAGTAGCGTTGGAAGAATGGATACAGAATCGCGATTGGAAGGGTTGCAACCACAACCATGGCCATACGACCTGTTTCTTTCGGTAGAGCAACTCCCAGTTGGCCAGATAGGCCGACTGCTTTTGCAATGTAGTCCATATTTTGCTGGATTTGCATGAGCAAATATTGCAATGGATACAAGTTGTCACTCTTGATGTAAAGAAGGGCGTTGAACCAGTCGTTCCAGAAACCAAGAGCTGTCAAAAGCGTGATAGTTGCGATACCTGGAAGTGACAATGGTAAACAGATCTGGAAGAAGATCCGTGCTTCACTGGCACCATCGATACGAGCAGATTCTAGAATGGCTTCTGGAATGGTCTTCTTGAAGAAGGAACGCATCAAGATGATGTTGAATGGTGAGAGAAGCATTGGAACAATCAAGGCCCAAACCGTATCACCAAGTTGAAGCAAACGAGTCACCACGATATAGCCTGGTACCAAACCAGCATTGAACAACATACTAAGAAGAGCAAAGATAGTAAAGAATCTGCGATACTTAAAGGTTGTCCGTGAAATGGCGTAGGCATAAGTGGTTGTAATGAAGACGTTGGTCACTGTTCCGACTACGGTTACAAAGACTGAGATAAAGAGCGCTTGGAGGATCTTATCTTTAAACTGAGCCAAGAACTCAAAACCATCTAACCCAAACTGTGATGGGAAAAAGCTATATCCATACTGGAGGATGCTCTTTTCATCTGTCACCGAAATGATGATAACGAAGATAAAGGGCAAGATACAAGAAAGAGCGATCAGACCAGAGATGATACTAAAGAAGATATCTGCTTTCTTACTGAAGGAGTGAATGCCGACATTATCGATTTTTTCTTTTTTAATTTTCTTTTCTGCCATATTCTCCTCCTTTCTAGAACAAAGCTGAGTTTGGATCGACTCGTCTTGCAAGCAAGTTTGATAGGATAACCAGAATCAAACCGACAACGGATTGGTAAAGACCGGCTGCTGAAGCCATACCGATATCTGCTGTCTGAGTCAAACCATTAAAGACATATACGTCCAAAACGTTGGTTACATTGTAAAGCTGACCAGCATTGTGTGGGATTTGATAGAAGAGACCAAAGTCTGCACGGAAGATATTTCCGACTGCAAGGATGGTCAAAACTGTTACAAGTGGAGTCAACTGAGGAATGGTTACGTTGCGAATGCGTTGCCACTTGCTAGCCCCGTCCACTGTTGCTGCTTCGTAGTAGGTTGGGTCAATTCCCATGATCGTCGCATAGTACATGACACTGCTATATCCAAAGCCTTTCCAAATACCTAGGAAAAGGAGAAGGTATGGCCAAATGCCTAAGTCAGCATAGAAGTTGACTTCCTTCATGCCAATGGATGTTAGGAAATGGTTGAAGACCCCTTTGTCAATGTTTAGGAAGGCATCTGTAAAGAAACTGATGATAACCCATGACAGGAAGTAAGGGAACAACATAGACGTTTGGAAAATCTTAACCATTCTCTTAGAGCGGAGCTCGCTGAGGATGATGGCAATCCCTACTGATACAATCAAACCGATAAAGATAAAGCCGAGATTGTAAAGAACGGTATTTCGAGTGATGATAAAGGCATCTTTTGAACTAAACAAGAATCTGAAATTATCTAACCCGACCCATTTACTATTCACAATACTATCTATGAAACCATTACTGGTCATATGGTAGTCTTTAAAGGCGACCACATTCCCAAATACTGGAATGTAAAAGAATAGAATCAACCAGAGAGCCCCTGGTAAAACCATCAAGAGAAAGATCCAGTTATCTCTCAAGGTCTTTGAAAACTTTTTCATAATTTCCTCCCTTTTTATTCCTAAAAACTGATTTCATCGAATTTTTAGGTTTGATAACGATTACATTATTAGTATACTCCTATTTGAAGGCTAGGTTAAACTACTAATTATAGAAAAAACTCCACAAATTATTTTATGTGGAGAAGTTTTTTATAAGAAATAGGTTTCACGAGAAACACTCTGACTCGGAAAAAAGACCTTTAAGTCGTATAAATCGTTGAAGCTGTCGCAATGGTATGCCACTGGTTGGCTGTTGTGGCTGTAAATCCCTTGTCTGCGTAGAAGTCAGTAAATGGTAGGATCTCGACTTCTAATTCTTCGATGCAGTCAATCTGATCAGACAGATAGGCTTCGATACGGCTTTCTGCTCGTTTGAACCGTTGCAAGAGTCCGCCCATACGGATATCAACCGTATCCAAACCAAAGACCTTATTTTCTTTCAGCCATTGGTGGCTAAAGAGGGCATGGAAGTGTTCAATCTCGTTTCTGAGTTTTGGTAATTCTTGTCTGGCGATTGCTTGCAGACTTTCTTTATCGTTTGTTTGGTAGGCCTGACGAATGCGTCGTCCCACATCGACTTTAGAACTTAAAATAGCATTCAACTGGGCCTGAGTTTCAAAGAGATAAGCATAGTTTCCAGCTTTTTCTTTGATTTCAGCAAGCGTCGCAGCTGCCTGAGCGAAGTGCGGTTTGTCCTGTTCAGGTGTCATGTGTCTATCAAGAATAGGGCAGAGAACATCCTGATAAAAGACATAGCGGTTGGGATTGATCCCGCTGAGATTGCCTGGCAAGTCTGGCAAGAGATTGGCAAGGTCAATCTGCATGAAGTCCTCAACTGATAGACCTGTATTGGTCTTGAAGTGAGCAGACAAACGGTCTAGGTTATCGCGGTAGCTAAGTTCTGCCCAGATTTGCAAGCTTGGCAGGATAGAAAATTGAGCTGTCTCACCACCATTGTCCCCCCAACCCGTCACGATGACTTCTTTTATCTGATTAGCACGACAGGCTTTGTTGGCCTCCATAGCGATGAGATGGCTGAAATGGTTGTGAGGCGTAAAACCGATCCACTTCCAAGCTCCACCTGCAAAGGCAAGGTCATGGCTAATCTTGTGATGATTGCGGAAATTACGGTTGTATTTTTCCTCGCTATCTTGGTAATAATCCCAGTAAACCAAGGTTACACGGTCTTTGAGACGGTCTAGATAGACACGCGTTTCCTTTGGAATCTCCACATCACGATCGTACTGGCCATCCGCTGACATAAGTTTGAAGAACATATCGCTCCACATCTGGCAGTGGAAACCATACTTGTCTGCAATATCCAGCACGCGCTCCAAGTGTTGACACATGAGGAGACTACGGTCTACAACGCCGTTCAAGATGAGGTAACGTCCCAAACCAACCAAATGGGCCTCGTCCATCCCGATATTGACCTTGCGAGTCTGCAGTTTAGATAGAGTGGCAAACATGCCATCAATCAGGTCATAAACCTTTTCTTCGCCGATAAGAAGAATGTCCTCTACATCACGGAGTTCTTGCACTTCCTTGACACCCCATTTGACAAAGGCTGACAAGTGGGCCAGGGTCTGGATACAGGGCACAAAGGTCATATCAAACTGCTGGGCATAGGCTTCGATTTCCTGCAACTCCTCTGCTGAATAGGCGCCACGGAAGTAACCAAAATAAGGCTGCCCCTCAATCTGGTAGGTGTCTTCCATGTAAAGCTCAAAGGTTGAGTAACCCATGAGAGCCAAGACCTCAATCATCTGCTTGGCAGAAGCCACATTCAGCACCGCATTTCGCGAACAGTCAGCCATGTAGGCCAACTCTTCATAAGCTGCCTGCTCCTCAATCGCTACTTTGTCAGCTTCTACTAGAGCTGTTGCCAACAAGGACAAGGCGCGGTAAAGTTGGTGAGGTTTGCGATAGGTTAGTTGATAGTGTCCACCTTGACCTATAATCGAGATAGACGTTTGGTCAGACTGAGCGACTGCAACTTCCACATCTGGTAAAGAGATATGTTTTGTCAGCAAGTCGATTGCCTGAGTTTGTTTGGGACTAAGTCCTGTAAATCTTACCACTGATTTTCCTCCTGTAGCCAGTTGACAAGGGCACCGTAGAGATTGGCATCTGCATGATAGGTGCAAGCTTGGATAACTGGTGCGACCGTGTATTCTTCGTAGGTTTCGACAAAGTTATCGACAGCCTTCTTGACACCTTGGATAAAGTCTGGATTTTGGCTGATAGAGCCACCCAGACTAATAACATCTGGATCAATCAGATACTGAATATTGAGCAAGCCTTGAGCCAGATTTCGATTCATGCGTTCAATAGCTTCTTGACAAAGAGCATTGCCAGCTGCGGCCTCTTGGTAAATCTTGCGACCGTCCCAATCAGTCTGACCAGATTTTTCAATGACGTAGCGAACCATGTTTCCTGTAGAGGCTAGTAGCGACCAGTTGTTGAGTTTTTCAGCTGGTTCAATAGTTGTCATGTAGCCAAACTCTCCTCCCAAGCCGTGTCGACCTCGGTGAAGCTTGCCATTGATAATCATGGCGCCGCCGATTCCTGTCCCAATCACGACACAGGCTGCATTTTCAATCTCTGGGTGAGCCAGCAGTTCACTAAGTCCAACACAGTTGGCATCATTTTCTAGATGGACAGGGAGTTGATGATGTGCAAGAGCTTCATACCAAGAAAAGCCATGGATGTAAGGCACAGCACTGATCCCCTCAATGACACCTGTTTCTTGATTGACCGCGCCTGGAACGCTCATGGCAATGCCACTATAATCTTGCTCTGACAAGCGTTGGTCTAGCCATGTCAGTAAATCTTCTAGGGTTTCTGGTGTCGGTGTACTTGTCTTATCTAGTATTTTTCCATCAGGAGTCAGACTGGCAAACTTAATCCCAGTCCCTCCGATATCAATGGTTGCAATGGTCATTGTTCTTTACCGTAAAAAGGGGCGAATCAGCAGTTAGCCCTTACTCTTTCGCCCCTCCTTTCTATCTCATAGTATTAGTTATCAAACACTTTAAAACTGTTAAATGTCTTCTTTTTTGATCAATTCTGTACGAATTTCTTGTGGTGCTAAGAGTCCTGAATGAACGGGATATGGTCGCTCAAGTAAGTCAAGAATGGTTTGTTGGTGTTCTGAAATGCGCACATTTTCTTGACTCATATTGTAGTAACGGAGGACATATCCTTCTTCATTTTCCGCCACTTTAAAGGCTGTTGGGCAAACTTGTGGTAAGCTGAGTGCCGCATGACTCAAGAGGCTACCAGTCGCAGCAACACTTCCTTCTTGTTTAGCAACTTGAAGACTAGTGAATGGGGTTTGGAAGGCTTTGGCACGACGGAAGGCTGAGAAGCGCTCCCCTGCTTGGTGGCATTCAAGCGCAAACTCGACTTCAAACTCACGCAAGCATTGAGCTTCTGGTGTTGGGAAGTAACCCCAGTCACCTAACTCACCTGAGGCACGAAGAATGGTCACGGCAATGGTATCGTCTCCAAGGATTTCATACTCGTGCAATCCTTTATTGGCCACCGTCACTCCTTTTTCATCATCATAAAGGCTGACAAAGGCTTGTTGGTGTTGTGGATTTTCAGGATTTTCCCAAGAAGCAGCTGGTTTGTTTGGTCGTGTCACCACTTCATAGATGCTTTCCGAATCATTGCTTGGACGTGTGTTATGAGTCTTAACCAAGAGACGGATACGGTGGTCCTTGGCTGTGTTAGTAAAGCGAGTCTTGAAGCGGATTTGTGGATTGTCAACAAAGACGGTCATCTCTGTTTCCAGAGGAAGGGTTGTCAATTCTTCTGAGCGCCCAGCTTCACGCGTCATAAACTCGATAATGCCTCTTTGTTCTGCATCCAGTTTTTCGTCTGCACTTACTGGAATTGTCAATTCATGCTTGAGCAAAATCTTGGCAAAACGAGCTGTATTTTCCAAGACTTCACAGCCTTTGAGTTCTGCGTAGATAGGCTCTGTTCCTTTTGGTTGGAAATAGATGTACTCATTTCCAATGTCACCACGGTCTTCAAAGCGAATAACATCTTCATAAGCTTCATGAGTTGTCTTGTCGTAGACCGTGATGTTTTCATCCACACTTACCGTTACAAATGGCGTATCAATCACTCCATTTTGGTAAATACCGTCACGGTGTTCTTGTTCTCCTTCAAGCAATTGGAAGGTTGTCCAAGAAAGTGGTGCCAGATGAACAGGGACTGTCACGCGCACTTGTCGAGCGATACGAGCTTGACGGAACTTGTCTTTTGGCAAATCATACTCAAAATTAGCTCCCAGATCTTCGATTTTCGCTTCTATAGCATGTCCTTCCAAGTCTTCGACACGGTAGCTTGGCAAGGTCAAGGCTGCCATCTTCTTATAGCCTTCTGTTGGGTGCAATTCTTTGAAATCACAAACCGCCACATCAATCACTGTGCTGACCGTATCAACCTTGTCGTGCAAGCCTGTGTTGATGACGGTAAAGAGATGGTCGCTTTGAGCTTCCTGTGTTGCAATTTTACCCTTCCACTCGTTGAGAAGGTTGGTTTTAACAAAATTTCCGACTTGGTTGACCTTGGCAAAACGTGTTTCCATCTCACGGTGAACTTCGTCAATACTACAGCCACAGATACTATCATGGGGCGCATTTTGTAGAAGGACTTTCCAAGCATAGGTCAACTGGTCCTTGTGGTTATGTCCTCCAGTGATGACAGTCAATGGTTCCACTACTTGCTCCAGCAGGTTGCTATTTTCTTGGAAAGCTTGTTTGAGGTAAATCCGTGAAGAAGAAGTGTTGGCAAGTGTGTACCAACCGTCTGTTTCTTGACTGGTCAACTCGCCTGTAACCGTTGATAGTTGCTCCGGCAGAGCACTTTCTACTGCGTGGATGTAGTCATCAAATGAACTATGCACAAAGGTCACATCTGGGAAGAGTTCATTTGCCACACGAATGGCCTCACTCAGATTTCGCTGTACAGGCTGGTGGTCACATCCATTCATCATCAACCATTGGTTGGTCGAAGCGTAGTCACGCACGTCTGCCAATTTTTGTTTCCAGAAGGTCAAGGCCTCGTCTTTATCAACTGGAATTTCATTCCCATTACTGTACCAGTTGGCAAAGAGAATACCGAGGACACGACTTCCGTCTGCACCCTGCCAGTACATTTCTGAAAACTGGGAAGTGAACTGCTCATCTTCGAGTACTTGGTTGTCAAATCCAATCGGCTTGACACCACGACCAAAAGCTGCCACGTGAATACCTGATTTTTGTAGGATTTGGGGAGCTTGTCCCATATTTCCAAAGGTATCTGGGAAGTAACCAATCTGAGTGGATCTGCCCCATTTTGCACATTCTGCTTGACCAATCAAGGTATTGCGGACGTTGGCTTCACTTGAAATCAAGTAGTCATCCTGCAAAATGTAAAAGGGACCAATTTTGAGTTTGCCTTCGTCAATGTAACGTTGGACTTTGTCGCGATTTTCAGGGCGAATCTCCAAGTAGTCATCCAGGACAATAGTTTGTCCATCCAAGTGGAAACTCTTGAACTCAGGGTCATTTTCAAAGAGATCAAAAAGATTGTCAAACAATTCCACCAGCTGCATCCGATGGCTTTCAAAAGGCAGATACCACTCACGGTCCCAGTGACTGTGAGAGATGATATGTACAACAACATTTTCCATGAGTAAAACCTCATTCTAACTTAAATTTTTATTTCTATCTAACTAAAGAACTGACTAGCGGATATCCAGGTAATCCAAAACTAACTCACAGAACATCATGTTGGCCCAAGAGAACCATTCACGTGAGTAAAGCGTTGGGTCATCCACGTGGAAGCTTTCGTGCATAACACCTGTCCCACCATCGCAGGCAACCAGCTGATCGAGCAAGAATTTCTTCTCTGCCTTATCTCTTGTTGTCAATCCTTGGATAGAGAGGGCAATCGGCCAAATATAGCGATAAAAGGTATGAGAACTTCCGAGACCACTAGCATATTCTCCTTGGTAGAAATATGGATTTTCAGGGCTTAGAATGGTGCGACGAGTTGCTTGATACACTTCGTCTTCAATGTCGCAATAGCCCAGATAAGGCGCCGCCAACAAACTTGGTACGTTTGGATCATCCATGATGCTAGCATTCCCTAGGCCATCCACTTCAAAGGCGTAAATCTTTTCACCCTTGCTGTTAGTGGTGTAGGCGTAATTTTCGATTCCTTCTTGAATCTCAGTCTGCAGACGTTTAGCGTCTACAATGATACTTGAGCTATCAGCTAGATCTAGTTCTGCAAAGATTTCTTGCACATAACCCAAGACGACTACGGCAAACATATTGGACGGAATCAAGTAACTATACTGACAGCAGTCATCACTCGGACGAAAAGCTGACCAGGTCATACCTGTCACTGCAAAATCAGGTCCAAAGCCATCATTTACTAAGGTGTCTTCCTTGCGGTCCGTATCCCTAACAAAACGATAAGGAGAGTTCTTGTGGTCTTGTTCCACTGTCCAAAGATGAAGAATTTCCTTGGTCGCTGCGACAAAAGTCTCATCAAACTGACTGGTCTCTCCAGTCTCTTTCCAAAGGAGATAAGCCAACTGCAAAGGATAGCAAAGCGAGTCCACCTCATACTTGCGTTCCCAAATCCAACCATTAAGGTCAGTGTGGTCAGTCTCGTGGTGGCCCTTCCAGTTTTCCTCAATGTTAAAGGAGTTGGCATAAGGATCCTTGAGCACCAAAGTCATCTGACGCTTGACCAAACCTGCAATGGTCTGACGCAAGAGAAGATCTTTTTTTGCTACATGCAGGTAGGGTCTAAGTTGTGCTGTCGAATCCCGAAGCCACATGGCAGGAATATCCCCAGTCAAGACAAAAGTTGAGCCATCTTCTAAGATTTCAACTGTATTGTCCAAGGTGTCTGTATAGCAACGCTCGAAGACATCTACCCACTCCGGATGGCCCTTAGCCCGCTCTGCTACTTCGTCCAGCCATTCTCTAACAATTTCTTTCGAATAAATCATCGTGCAGTTTCCTCTTTCAAACAAGTCTCATGTTCAGTATATAGTTTTTGAGACAGAAAATACATACACAAATGATAGTCATTTTTCTACAAAATTGCTTACTTTCGAACCCCATATCTAAAGGTCTCATTTTTCTGATATAATGTAGAAAAACAGCTAAAGGAAAGACTATGAAACCACTACTTGAAACCATCGATACCCGCTTTGGGACTGCCAGCAAACACGCCTTTTCTCGAGGAAATACCCTGCCCTACACGGGCGTCCCTTTTGGGATGAATTATTTTGTGCCTCAGACCAGCGATCAGGAGGGAGCTTGGTTTTTCGATCCGCATCTGCCCATTTTTCAGGGGATTCGATTAACCCACCAACCCAGTCCTTGGATTGGGGACTACTCTTGGCTCCTTCTGACACCTGTTACAGGCCAGCTAGGTGGAGATAGCCTCTTTCACCGCCAGTCTTCTTATGATATAGATAAAGCTTGCTTCCAGCCTCACTATTTGAAACTCTTTTCTCTGCGCTATCAGATTGAAACCCAGCTTACACCGACATGCTATGGCGCTTCTATTCGTTTGGAGCAAAAGCAAGGCAAAGCCCTCTCCCTCTATCTTCACGTAGCAGATGAACTGACAGTAGAACAAATCGATAAGCGGACTCTTGCTCTGCGTCAAGAGGGAAAAACAGAGACAAACAAAAATACGCTGATACTGTTTACTGCTTTACAAATGAATACGGATATTCTTGCTATCACACAAGAAGAGGGAGACTGGCGAATTGACTTAGCAAGCAGTCAAGCCGAGATTCAACTAGCAACTTCTTTCATATCGCCTTCTCAAGCTCTGCTTAATCTACCTCAAAAGGACTTTGACAGCTGTAAAGTAAATGCGAAAGCGGACTGGGAGAATCTCCTCCATCGTTTTGACATACTAGAGACAGGAGAGGCTGACCGGACCTTCTTTGACCACTGCCTCTACAGACTCTTCCTCTTCCCGCAGACTTTTTATGAGGTGAACGAATCAGGGCAAGCCATCCACATGGATCTGGCTACTGGTACTGTCAAGCCCGGCGTCCTCTTTAGCAACAATGGCTTCTGGGATACCTTCCGCACCATCTTCCCCCTCTTTGCCCTTGTCATACCGGAACACTATCACCGCTTTCTAGAAGGTTTCCTTAATAGCTACCGCGATACTGGATTCCTTCCAAAATGGCTGGCTCCAGATGAACGTGGTATGATGCCTGGTACTCTATTGGATGGCATTATCGCAGATAGCGCCTGCAAGGACATGGCCCCCGACCTAGAAGAAGAACTCCTCCAGGCCATGCTGGAAACAGCCAGCAAGTCCGACCCTCTCGGCATCAATGGTCGCCACGGACTAACCCAATACCAAGAGCTTGGCTACCTCTCTACCGACCACCACGAAAGCGTCAGCCATACTCTAGACTACGCCTATAGTGACTTTTGTATCGCCAACTGTGCCGAAAAACTAGGTCAGAATGACATCGCGAAAACTTATAGAACTTCGTCACAAAATTACCGCCATCTATTTGACGCTGATACAGGTTACATGCGAGCGCGTGATTATCAAGGAAACTTCCGCCCCGACTTCTCTCCTTATAGTTGGGGACGCGACTACGCCGAATGCTCTGCCATTCAAGCGACCTTAGGCGTCCTCCACGACATCCCAGGCTTAATCCAGCTTATGGGTGGAAAAGAAGCCTTCAGCAATTATCTATTGAAAGCCTGTCAGGACGCTCCTCTCTTTGAGACGACTGGCTATGGTTACGAGATTCACGAGATGAGCGAGATGGCTACCGCTCCTTTTGGGCAAATCGCCATTTCCAACCAACCGAGCTTCCACATCCCTTATCTCTTCCGCTACAGTGACTACCCTGACTACACTGCTCTACTCATCAAGACCTTGCGTCAAAAAGCCTTTCACCCAAGCTGGGAAGCTTATCCTGGCGACGAAGACAATGGCAGTCTCTCGGCTTGGTACATCTGGTCAGCTCTTGGATTCTATCCGACCTGTCCAGGAAAATCAAGTTATGATCTCGGAATCCCTCTCTTTGACCACCTCCGTATCTACCTGGCTAAGAAAAATAGATGGCTGGATATCCATGCCGAGCAAAACCACAGCCATTTCAACTTTGTCAAAGAATGCCGATTGGACAAGACCATAGTATCTAGCATTCAACACCAAGAGCTCTTGAAAGCTGAGCAACTAACCTTTACACTTAGCTGGTTGCCAAATCACTCATAACCAAAAGAACCTTTGCATCGCGCAAAGGTTCTTCTTTTATGAAACTTGGACCTGAAGCTGGTCAACCAGCTGACCATCTACTGTCAAATTCAGATAAAAATCTAAGCTTTTATCTCCTGCAAAATACAAGGTTGGTAGCGTTAGCCTTTTTTCAGTCTCACCAGCTTGAAACGTAAGGACTTGAATCTCGTCCCGATAGGCGACACCATGCACACCCGTCCCTGGTTGAATCGAAATCTTAGCTTCTAAAGGACTGCTAAATTCTATGCGCCTCACTGTAAAGTGGACATTTTCTCCCTTGGTCACAGCTAGACTTTTTTCTGAAAACTCTAGTTGCTGAACAGTTTCTTTTTTCGACAAGGTAGGTGTTTTATAGAGTGAAATCTTGGTCAACAAAGGCAAAGCCTGTGCCTCTGTAATGGTCACGCGTATCTTCTGCGCCTCAACGACTGATCCTCGTAAGAGACGTTTGTAGCCAACAGTATAACCAGAGCCAAACTCCTGCCAGGCACCATCCAACTCTACCTGAACATGGAAAGCAGCGATGCGTTGCCCCAACTTCAAATCTTCTCTTAACTCAATCACATCAAAAGTTTTAGGTGATCCTAAATCGAGCTCTAATTGGATTGGCAACTCTGCATCACTTGCCCAAGAACTGGTCTTCCGTCCATCTGTCAGGTGAGAACAGGCAAAGTCTGGTGATAGAGCCGGACCAGATACCTTGGCTCCCAAAGCCAAATCTTCTTTATAGAGCTCGTCACGGTAGGCAGCAAATTCATAGAGACGCTGGATATCCTTCTCATCAAAGAGCCCATCTTTATTAGGGGGAATATTGAGCAAAAGAGGGGTTCCCCGTCCCACTGAGTGAAAGTAGATTTCGACCAATTCCTCGAGAGACTTGGGATCCTGATTCTCATGGTAAAACCAGCCCGGGCGAAGCGAAACATCTGCCTCACCGATTGAAAATAGCGTCCCCGAGGTATCTCCGTGCTGTAAATAATCCAATGCAGCTTCTGTCCCCAACTGATCTGGCTTGACTTTTTGCCACAAGCGATCCCCTGCATAGCCTCGTTCATTTCCAATCCAGCGAATACTAGTTCCCTCAGTTGAGAAAATCAAACAATCTCCCTGCAATTCACGAATGGTTTCAAACCAAGTCTCAAACTCATAGTTGACCTTTTGAGCGCCCTCTCCTCGAGCACCATCCATCCACACCTCAGCGAACTTGCCAGCATTGCCATAGGCAGGATTTGATAAGATTTCCTTCAACTGAGCTAGATAATAGGCATTGTAGTCCGCTTCTCGGTCCACGTGATAGAGGGGACTGTGAGCATCCCAAGGAGACAAATACACTCCCAAATCCATGTCAAACTCAGTTGCGGCTTGGGAAACTTCGAGAAGCAAGTCCCCCTTTCCATCCCTCCAAGGACTAGTCTTGACCGAATAATCTGTATGGGCTGTCGGGTAGAGGACAAAACCATCGTGGTGCTTGACCACCAAAATCAGCTTTTTAAAACCTGTTTCTTTGAGCACTCGAACCCATTCACGCGCATCCAACTTGGTCGGGTTAAAACGCTTAGGATCCTCTTGCCCACTTCCCCATTCCTGGTCATAAAAGGTATTGGGGCCAAAATGGATAAAGGCAGCTAGTTCATCCTCTAAATAAGCTAGCTGGGCCTGGCTTGGTAATGGTCCATGTGGTTTTATGTTCGTCATCATCACATATCTCTTTCTCTTGTTCACAAAGTTATCCACATCTTGTGGATAAGAAAATCAGGTCTGGTATTTGAATCATATTTTCAAAACCATCTCTCTTTCGCCAAGCATATCAGCTACAAATGGCCTTGTAGCGGGGAATCCCGCTCTCACTATCTCAAAGACTCTCCCATAAGGATGTTCTTATATTTGTGATTCATAAATACTATAGTTCCGTTTACTTTAAACTTATCCACAGGTTGTGTATAATCTGTTGCTTCGTTGACTATAACAAAAAATAAAAGGAGCGTCAATATGATCGACCTCTCTTCCTAAATACTCGGAAAAGATTCTATAATTTGTACAATATGTATCCCGAAACAATTCCCAAAATATATTTCAGATAAGTTTCATGAAATCTTCTAACAACCTTACAATCATGTTCCTCCTTGATTTCTCAT
The DNA here is from genome assembly GCF_019929365.1 of Streptococcus oralis. Lineage (GTDB taxonomy): Bacteria > Bacillota > Bacilli > Lactobacillales > Streptococcaceae > Streptococcus > Streptococcus oralis_BT. The sequence continues at coordinate 144,124 of NZ_JAHZPH010000003.1, forward strand.
CAACATCGAATTAAAATTTGGACATTTTTTCTTAAAATGTAAAATTCGGCATAATTTTTTTTAAAAATATTATATTCTTTTTAATCAAAGTTTATACATTTATTTCCTCTAATTCCTTTTGCTATCGTATAATAACATAAAATACTACTAAAACCTTGTTTTGTCCGAATTTTTAATCATTTTTTACTATTGACACGCCTCTGAGAATATGATATAACGTAAATGTAAGCGGTACCAAAAAGGTGCCACCGTGAAAATTTTTAAGGAGGAAAACACATGTCTTCACATCCAATTCAGGTATTCTCAGAAATTGGGAAACTGAAAAAAGTTATGTTGCACCGTCCAGGCAAAGAGTTGGAAAACTTGTTGCCGGACTATCTCGAAAGGCTTCTTTTTGATGACATTCCATTCTTGGAAGATGCTCAAAAAGAACATGACGCATTTGCTCAAGCTCTTCGTGATGAAGGAATTGAGGTCCTTTACCTAGAGCAATTGGCGGCTGAATCATTGACTTCCCCAGAAATCCGCGATCAATTTATCGAGGAATATTTAGACGAAGCCAACATCCGTGGTCGTCAAACCAAGGCGGCTATTCGTGAATTGCTTCACGGTATCAAGGACAACCAAGAATTGGTTGAAAAAACTATGGCAGGAGTTCAAAAAGTTGAATTGCCAGAAATTCCTGAAGAAGCAAAAGGCTTAACTGACTTGGTTGAGTCAGACTATCCATTTGCAATCGACCCAATGCCAAACCTCTACTTCACTCGCGACCCATTTGCAACCATTGGTAATGCCGTATCGCTTAACCACATGTATGCAGATACTCGTAACCGTGAAACTCTTTATGGTAAATACATTTTCAAACACCATCCAATCTATGGTGGAAAAGTAGAATTAGTCTACAACCGTGAAGAAGATACACGTATTGAAGGTGGAGATGAGCTCGTTCTTTCTAAAGACGTTCTTGCAGTAGGTATCTCTCAACGTACAGATGCAGCTTCGATTGAAAAACTCTTGGTGAACATCTTCAAGAAAAATGTTGGCTTCAAGAAAGTATTGGCATTTGAATTTGCTAACAACCGTAAATTCATGCACTTGGATACTGTCTTCACCATGGTTGACTATGACAAGTTCACAATTCACCCAGAAATCGAAGGCGATCTTCGTGTGTACTCTGTCACTTATGAAGATGAAAAACTCAAGATTGTTGAAGAAAAAGGTGACTTAGCTGAACTTCTTGCGAAGAACCTCGGCGTAGAAAAAGTTCATTTGATCCGTTGCGGTGGTGGCAATATCGTAGCAGCTGCGCGTGAACAATGGAATGACGGTTCCAACACTTTGACCATCGCACCTGGTGTAGTCGTCGTTTATGCCCGCAATACCATTACCAATAAGATTCTAGAAGAATACGGGCTTCGCTTGATTAAGATTCGCGGAAGTGAATTGGTTCGGGGCCGTGGTGGACCTCGTTGTATGTCTATGCCATTTGAACGTGAAGAAGTATAATCGCTGTTCAGTATTTGTCAAAAAATGTAAAAAAATAGAAAGAGGAAATAATAGAATGACACATTCAGTATTCCAAGGACGCAGCTTCTTAGCAGAAAAAGACTTTACTCGCGCAGAGTTAGAATACCTTATCGGTCTTTCAGCTCACTTGAAGGATTTGAAAAAACGCAATATCCAACACCACTACCTTGCTGGTAAAAATATCGCCCTCCTGTTTGAAAAAACTTCTACTCGTACACGTGCAGCCTTTACAACTGCAGCTATTGACCTTGGTGCTCATCCAGAATACCTCGGAGCAAATGACATTCAGTTAGGTAAAAAAGAATCTACTGAAGATACTGCAAAAGTTTTGGGTCGTATGTTTGACGGGATTGAATTCCGTGGTTTCAGCCAACGTATGGTTGAAGAACTAGCAGAATTCTCAGGTGTTCCAGTATGGAACGGTCTAACTGACGAATGGCACCCAACTCAAATGCTCGCTGACTACTTGACTGTTCAAGAAAACTTCGGTCGCTTGGAAGGCTTGACATTGGTATACTGTGGTGATGGACGTAACAACGTTGCCAATAGCTTGCTCGTAACAGGTGCTATCCTTGGTGTCAATGTTCACATCTTCTCACCAAAAGAACTCTTCCCAGAAAAAGAAATCGTTGAATTAGCAGAAGGATTTGCTAAAGAAAGTGGTGCACACATCCTCATCACTGAAGATGCTGACGAAGCAGTTAAAGGTGCAGACGTTCTTTACACAGACGTTTGGGTATCAATGGGTGAAGAAGACAAATTCGCAGAACGCGTTGCACTTTTGAAACCTTACCAAGTCAATATGGACTTAGTGAAAAAAGCAAACAACGAAAACTTGATCTTCCTCCACTGTTTACCAGCATTCCACGACACTCACACTGTTTATGGTAAAGATGTTGCTGAAAAATTTGGCGTAGAAGAAATGGAAGTAACAGACGAAGTCTTCCGCAGCAAGTATGCTCGTCACTTTGACCAAGCAGAAAACCGTATGCACACTATCAAAGCTGTTATGGCTGCTACTCTTGGAAATCTCTACATTCCTAAAGTATAAAACTTACTCGTATACACAACACAGGGGTTGAGACGAAAGCTATGATAGCTTATCAGTTCTAGCGAAAGAAAGCAAGGATTCCGTTTGACAGATTTGCCACCTTACTCTTGTCATCTTCCTGCTTCCTAGTCTCATTCTGATAAACGTCGGCTGTGCGTTCAACCCCTTTTATTAGTAGTAATGACTAATTTGTCTTTTAAAAAGACGCTACCTCCACTTCATATTTTATCATCATACCTGCCTCTAGCTCTTGGAGTTCTGTCAGGTTTACCATATTAAAGGAAGGAGAGCTCATGTCTCATAGAAAAATCGTCGTTGCTTTAGGCGGAAATGCCATCCTCTCCACTGATCCATCTGCCCAAGCTCAACAAGCTGCTCTGGTAGAAACAGCTCGTCATCTGGTCAAGTTGATTCAAAACGGAGATGAACTGATCATCACTCACGGAAATGGTCCTCAGGTGGGTAATCTCTTGCTTCAACACTTGATGGCAGATTCGGAAAAAAACCCTGCCTTCCCCCTTGATTCTTTGGTTGCCATGACCGAGGGTAGTATCGGTTTTTGGCTACAATGTGCTCTTGATAACGCATTGCTCGATGTAGGACTTGATAAAAATGTCGCTTCTGTTGTTACCCAAGTTATAGTAGACAAAGAAGACCCTGCCTTTATCAATCCCACCAAACCAATCGGTCCATTCTACTCAGAAGAGGATGCCAAAGCTGAGAGCGAAAAAACAGGAGCAACCTTCAAAGAAGATGCCGGTCGTGGCTGGCGTAAAGTGGTGGCTTCACCAAAACCAATCGACATTAAAGAAATCAACAGCATCCGCACCTTGCTCGATAATGGTCAAGTTGTCATCGCAGCAGGTGGAGGAGGTATCCCTGTTGTTAAAAATGAAAACGGTTACTTGCGTGGGGTCGAAGCCGTTATCGACAAAGACTTTGCGTCTCAACGACTAGCAGAACTCGTCGAAGCTGACCTCTTTATCGTCCTTACTGGCGTAGACTACGTTTATGTCAACTACAATAAACCAGACCAAGAAAAACTTGAACACGTTACCGTCAGTCAACTAAAAGAATACATCAAACAAGGACAATTCGCACCGGGTAGCATGCTACCAAAAGTCGAAGCTGCTATCGATTTTGTAACCAACCGCCCAGAAGGCAAGGCTGTTATCACTTCCCTCAGCAATCTAGGCGCCTTGATCGAGTCCGAAAGCGGAACAATTATTGTTAAAGACTAGCCATTTTAACCCAAGTACAAGCTCTAACTAGGAGTACTCAGGTAAACCAACATCATTCGTTTTTATACTTTGTGGCATAGTTTAGGAGGAAAAACAAATGAGTGAAAAAACAAAAAAAAGGTTCCAAATGCCTTCATCTTACACTGTTTTGATCATTATTATTGCTATCATGGCAATCTTGACTTGGATCATTCCAGCAGGTAAGTATGACACGAACGAAGCAGGTGGCCTCATTGCAGGTACCTATCAAACTGTTGACTCTAATCCCCAAGGGATTTACGATATTCTAATGGCTCCAATTCGGGCGATGCTCGGTCACGAACCAACTAAAGCCGCTATTGACGTAGCCTTCTTCATCCTCATGGTTGGAGGATTTCTAGGTGTCGTCAATGCGACAGGCACACTCGATGTTGGTATTGCCTCTATTGTTAAGAAATACAAAGGACGCGAAAAAATGCTGATCCTCATCCTCATGCCCCTCTTTGCACTTGGAGGAACAACTTATGGTATGGGTGAAGAAACCATGGCATTTTATCCACTCCTTGTTCCTGTCATGATGGCTGTTGGTTTTGATAGCATTACTGCCGTTGCCATCATTCTACTAGGTTCTCAAGTTGGCTGTCTTGCCTCTACTCTCAATCCTTTTGCTACTGTTATCGCCTCTGATACAGCGGGTGTATCATCTATGGACGGGGTTATCCTTCGTATCATCTTCTGGTTTGTTATGACAGGTATTAGTACTTACTTTGTCTACCGCTATGCAGAAAAGATTCAAAAGGATCCCACAAAATCACTTGTCTACTCTCAACGTGAAGAAGACCTTAAACACTTCAATGTCACTGATAACGAAAATGCTCCATCTGTCTTGAACAAGAAACAAAAACATGTTCTTGCCTTGTTCATCTTGACTTTCATCATCATGATCGCCAGCTTTATCCCTTGGGTAGACTTGCATATCACTCTATTTGAAGACTTCAAGAATTGGTTGATTGGTCTTCCTGTTATCGGTGGAGCTATCGGTTCATCTGCCTTACCTTTCGGTAGCTGGTACTTCCCAGAAGGGGCTATGCTCTTTGCTGTGATGGGTATTCTTATTGGTGTTGTTTACGGCCTTAAGGAAAGCAAGATTATCTCTACTTTTATGGCTGGTGCAGCAGATCTTCTCACCGTAGCCTTGATTTGTGCAGTGGCTCGTGGTATCCAAGTTATCATGAATGACGGTATGATTACTGCAACTATTCTACACTGGGGTGAAGTCGGACTTCAAGGTCTCTCTTCTCAAGTCTTCATCGTTTTGACTTACCTCTTCTACCTTCCTATGTCATTCCTTATCCCATCTTCATCTGGACTTGCTAGTGCTACAATGGGAATCATGGCACCACTTGGTGAGTTCGTTAACGTAAAACCTAGTCTCATCATCACTGCCTATCAATCTGCATCTGGTGTACTAAACCTTGTCGCTCCAACTTCTGGTATCGTTATGGGGGCTCTCGCGCTCGGCCGTATCAGTCTAGGAACTTGGTGGAAATTTGTTACTAAACTCATTGTCGTTATTATCATTGTGAGCATACTTCTTCTTATCCTAGGTACCTTCCTACCATTCCTTTAGAACAAAGTGTGAGGTAAAACGAATGACCGTCTACATCACTGACTCCATTAAACAGTGCTTTATACAGAGTCTAAAGACTCTCATCTCCTACCCATCTGTCCTCCAAGAAGGGGAAAATGGAACACCTTTTGGACAAGCTATCCAGGACGTTCTAGAAAAGACGCTGGAAATCTGCCGTGAACTTGGCTTTAAAACTTATATTGATCCCAAGGGCTATTATGGTTATGCAGAGGTTGGTGAGGGAGAACTCCTTGCCATCCTCTGTCACTTGGATGTTGTGCCTGCAGGAGATTTGTCAGATTGGCAATTTCCTCCATTTGAAGCAACTATCAGAGAAGGCAAACTCTATGGACGAGGGGCACAAGACGACAAAGGTCCTTCACTCGCAGCTCTCTACGCAGTGAAAAGCTTGCTGGACCAAGGCATCCAATTTAAGAAGCGCGTGCGTTTTATCTTTGGTACGGATGAAGAAACTCTTTGGAGATGTATGGCACGCTACAACGCCCTCGAAGAAACAGCCAGTATGGGATTCGCCCCTGATTCGTCATTTCCTTTGACATACGCTGAAAAGGGGCTCCTTCAAGTCAAGCTTCTTGGCCCCGGCTCTGATCTTCTCAAGCTTGATGTCGGAGGTGCCTTTAATGTCGTACCAGATAAGGCAAGTTACCAAGGTCCTCTTTATGAAGCGGTTTGTAGAGGTTTGAAAGAAGCTGATTATGATCACCAAACCACAGACCAAACCGTGACCGTACTCGGGGTACCTAAACACGCCAAAGATGCTAGTCAAGGTGTCAATGCAGTCATTCGGCTTGCTAGTGTACTCGCACCTCTCCAACCCCACCCTGCCCTCCATTTTCTAGCCGACAAAGCAGGGCAAGATGGTAGAGGGCTTGGAATCTTTGGAGAAGTTGCTGATGAACCGTCTGGTTCCCTTTCCTTTAATGTTGCAGGGTTGACCATCAATCCCGATCGCTCCGAAATTCGGATCGACATACGTATACCTGTGCTAGCAGATAAGGAGAAACTGGTGGCACAGCTCACTCAGTGCGCCAAAGACTACCAACTTGACTACCAAGAATTTGACTATCTAGCACCCCTCTATGTCGCAAGAGATAGCCAACTCGTTACTACTCTTATGCAAGTTTACCAAGAAAAAACTGGAGATGAGACTCCTCCTCTCTCGTCAGGTGGTGCTACCTTTGCCCGTACCATGCCAAACTGTGTAGCCTTTGGCGCTCTTTTTCCAGGAGCACAACAAACTGAACATCAGGCAAATGAAGCAGCTGTCCTAGACGATCTTTATCGCGCTATGGACATCTACGCAGAGGCGGTTTACCGTCTCGCAACCTAACTGGATGATCGTTTCTACCAAAAAATCCCGCAGATTTGCGGGATTTTTTCTTGCATCAATGCGCCAACATTTCTTGGGCGATTTCTTGACCAGATAGCTTATCTGGATAGTAGGTTGGCCAGTTGTCCATCTCCTCAAAGAGAGCTTCTTGACTGGTGCCCCCAAAGAAGATATGGAAATGTTCTGCCTTGACTGGGGCAATATTGTGGTCGCTAAACTGAACATACTTGAACTGTCCAGCATTCGCATCGGTCGCTTCAAAGAGGAAGCGCACCCCACGATTACCTTTCTTATAAGTCAAGATTTTCTTGCCGACATACTTATACGTAAATTTCTTGCTTTGGCCACCTTGAACAAACTCCATGGTATTGTCCGTGATGTTGATCTTAGTCACATCTGTCTGATAACCTTTTTGATAGTAGGCCTTGTACTCATCTTTGGTCATCTTGCCAGTCAATTTAGCCTTGTAATCAAAAACTTGATCGAAGGTTCCATCCTCAAGGAAAGGATAGACCGACTGCCAGTTGCCAACATAGTCACTCAAGGCGCGGTCCTTGACATCTGCATCCTCAAAGTAACCATTGTGAACTGTCTTGGTGTTTTCTTCCTTCTCTGGCTCAATTTCTGGTCCTTCTTGGTCTGTTGTCTGCTTCAAAGCCTTGAGGTTTTTCTCCATCACGGAGATATAGTCCTCACCAGCCTTGGTTGCTTCTTCTGTCAGACTTTCCAGCGGATTGAGCACATCTAGTTTGACACCTGTTTCTTTTGAGAGTGTATTGGCTAGGGCTTGTGAGGCATTTTCTTCAAAGTAGATATAAGAAATCTTGTTTTTCTTGATATACTCTGTCAACTCTGCCAAACGTGCTGCTGATGGCTCTGCATCTGGTGAGAGACCTGAGATGGATACTTGCTTGAGACCGTAGTCCAATGCAAGGTAGTTAAAGGCAGCGTGCTGGGTTACAAAGCTCTTTTGCTTCGCTTGAGACAAGCCATCTGTGTAGGTCTTGTCCAAGGCTTTTAGTTTCTCGATATAGGCAGCCGCATTCTTCTCAAAAGTCTCTTTTTTATCAGGATAATCTGCTGACAAGCTGTCACGGATATGCTCTACTAGTTTGATGGCGCGTGCTGGTGATAACCAAACGTGGGGATCGTAGTCGTGATGGTGACCCTCACCGCCATGGTCATGCCCTTCCTCTTCTTCCTCACCACCTGGCAAGAGGAGCATATCACCTGTCGCCTTGATGGTTTTCACTTTTTTCTTATCCAAGGATTCTAGTAATTTTGGAACCCAAGTTTCCATATTTTCATTTTCATAGACAAAGGTATCTGCATCTTGGATTTTAGCAACTGCCTTGGCAGACGGTTCGTATTCGTGAGGTTCTGTACCAGCACCGATTAGAAGTTCTACATTAGCGGTATCTCCTGCGACTTGTTTGGTAAATTCGTAGACAGGGTAAAAGGTTGTCACGATATTTAGCTTTCCATCTGCCTGCTTTTGATTGGAACAAGCCACTAAAAACAGAGCACATAGACTAGCTAGTAGTAAGCTAATTTTTTTCATTTCATTCTCCTATTTGATAAAACGTTTCAGTAGACTGACTAACAAAAAGACAGCTACAAAGATAATGGTGATACTAGCGCTGGCAGGTGTTTCCGCATAGTAGGAAATATAAAGTCCTGCCACCATTCCCAAAAAGCCAATAGCACTGGCTAGCAACATAACGGATTTGAAGTTTTTCCCCAGACGAAGGGCAATACTAGCTGGCAAAACCATAATGGTCGACACCAGAAGAGCTCCTGCTGCTGGTATCATAAGGGCAATGGCCACCCCTGTCACCATGTTAAAGAGGATAGACATGGTCCGCACTGGAAGTCCATCTACAAAAGCCGTGTCCTCATCAAAAGTCAGGATATACATTGGTCGCAAGAACAAGAATGTCAAGAGTAAAACGACCGCCGCAATGGCAAAGAGGAAAATCACCTGCTCCTGGCTAATGGTCACAATAGACCCAAAGAGATATTGGTCCAAACTCATGGAGCTCGAACTTTTACCCTTACTCATCACGATAAGAGACACTGCAAGCCCTGTAGACATGAGGATGGCAGTCCCGATTTCCATAAAGTTCTTATAGACTGTACGGAGATACTCTAGAAAGACCGCAGCGATCAAGACGATAGCAATGGTTGAAATAGTTGGAGAAATTCCCAAAACCAGACCAAAGGCTACTCCTGATAGAGAAACGTGACTGAGTGTATCACTCATCAAACTCTGACGACGCAAGATTAGGAAGGTCCCAAGGACTGGAGAAAAGAGACTCATGGCAATAACAGCCAAGAAGGCACGCTGCATGAAGTCATAGGATAACAAACTAAGCATGGTCCACCTCCTGATCGCTTTCGTGAATGTTGAAACAACGCCATGGCGAGTCTTGATTACGAACTAGATGGATATTGCGATCTGCATAGTCCTTGACTTCTTCAGGGTCATGGGTAATCATCAAAACGGCCTTGCCATGATGGTGGGCACTATGGTGCATGAGCTCGTAAAATTCATTTTTGCTTCCAGCATCCATCCCTGTCGTCGGCTCATCCAAGACAAAGATATCCGGGTCAGAAGCAAACATCCGAGCAATCACCGCTCGTTGCTTTTGCCCTCCCGAAAGGGAACCAATTCGTTTGTCACGGTGTTCCCACATACCAACTGAGTCTAGACTGGCCTTGATATGCTCTTCATCATGGGCGTTCAAGCGACGGAACCAACCCTTTCGAGGGTAGCGACCCGACTTGACAAATTCATAAACCGTACTTGGAAAGCCAGCATTAAAACTGGCTATTTGCTGGGGAAGATAAGCTATCCTAAGCTTTTTCCCATGAGTATTTGTCTTTGATATAGTTACCTTGCCAAACCTTGGCTGCAAGATGCCTAGACTCGCCTTGATAAGCGTCGTCTTGGCAGCCCCATTTTCACCAGTCAGGGTGACAAACTCCCCACTATCAACACTATAGTTGATATGCTCGAGGACAGGTTCCTTGTCATAATAGAAAGACAAGTCCTCTACTGTAATATACCGCATTATTTGATTTCTCCTACTAAAGCAGTTAAAAACCGCTGGATAACTTCTTGTTCATTTGGAGTAAACTGACTTGCTACTTGTTCATAGGCTGAAAGCGTATGCTCATGGTGGTGGTGGTGCTCCGCCGCTACTGGTCGAGCCAGCTCTGTCAGTTTGTAAAAGATCACACGCGCATCCTTTGGATCTCTGGATGTCTCTAACATGCCCTCTTTGACTAAAGACTTGATAGCCTTGGTCACTGCCGCCTGACTGACATTAAGGCGACGGGCCAACTCCGAGTTGGTTAAGGATTCTTCTGACAAGAGCATGAGGATGTGTTCCTGAGTATTGGTCAAGGCTACGTCACTCGTGCAATGCCCGATTAGAATTTCATGCTGGTTCTCAGATCTCAAGATCACCTCGTTTAAAAAGTTATCGATTTCCTGTGCAAGCTGTCTCATGTGTTACTCCTTCCCTAGCTATCTTTTTCGTAAAAAGCATAGATAGCCACCGATTCTTTACTGGTTAATTATATCATAAACCAAAAAAGAGTCAAGGGAAAAAGGCGTAAAAACGTTTCCCTAGACTCTTCTAGATGTAAAATTTAACCTATTTTTGCTTTGGTTTTCGACTCAATAAGATACCTGCCAAACCAGCTACCATTCCCATCAAGAGCAAAAAGATGGACTGTTCGCTTCCTGTATTTGGGAGGGCTTTTTCTGAGACAACTGCCTTCTTGCTAAATTGACCTGCAACCTCATAAGTCAATGGCACATTTGTAGTCGCATCGTTAGCAGTCGCATTCGTTTGAGGCGTTTCTACTGGCAGACTAAAGGTTTTAGAATCCACAGAAATCGTCCGTGAGTTCGGATTGATCTTTTCATACTGGGTCAAATCAGCGGTTTTAAGATACTCTTCAAAGGCTGCATCCATAGATGGGCCTTCTTCACGCGCGCCACCTAACATAGTGTAGCCATCACCACCTGCAGCTAAGAAATCATTGGTTGCAAGATAGTAGGTTTTTGCGAGGTCTAGAAGATCATAACGACCAGTTGCACGGTTTTTAACCTGGATGGCCAAGACACGTTTGCCTGATGGTAGGTTGGTATCATAGTAGACCTTCACACCTGAAACTTGCAAGAAACCACCACTTGGCTCTAACAATGGTTGCCCGTTCTCATCCAATACCTTCTTGCCATCCTTATCAACCTGCAAGATAGATCCGAGTGACTTTTCAAACATATCCAATACTTGTTGTCCCGTCACTTGGATTTGTGAGATGGTATTTCCAAACGGAAGAACGGCAATGACATTTCCTTTAGTGATTGGTTTGCCCTTTGCAATGGTTTCACGCAAGCCACCACCATTTGTCACAGCGATGTCAGTCGGATGGCTAAATCCTGTTTGACCATATTGATAGAGGGAGTCTGCTACGACGTTTCCGAGGTTGGTTTCACGAACCCGAACATTTTCACGATCACCGTTTAGTTCTACAGGGCTGTTTGAAACGACTTCAACAGCATTTTCAGCATCGTATTTTTGTTTAATGTCTTTGACTAGTTTTTCAACTGTAGGATTAGCTGGCAATTTTTTAGCATCAGCAGCCGGAATCTGAGTTGGACTGCCCAAAAGCTGACGTGATTTGTAGATAACTTTCCCAACATTATGAAGGTAACTTCCTGTTTGGTTATAGGTAACATTGTCTCCATAAGTTGTGGAAGCTACTGTGTGAGAATGACCATCAATAACCGTCACACGTTTGCCTTTGAGACGAGGATTTTTAGAGAGAGCTTCTGCCAAGGTTGAACCACGCCACTCGACTGGAGTTGTGGTATCTACACCCAAGTGAGCGAGCACAACATAGTGTTTGTAGTCTTTACCTTCTGCACGCGCCTTGGCTTGAACTTCTTCGATGACTTTATTGACTTCAGAGATTGGATCAGTAAAAGTTACCCCTTTAATGTTTTTAGGGTGGGTTTTTGTAGCCGTTTCAGGTGTTGTCACACCAATTACAACAAACTCATCACCTTCCACAGTCTTATCTTTATCAACGATTGTAGAAGCTTCAAAAAGACGAGCTCCATTGACATAGGTGTTTGAGCTAAGTAATGGGAATTTCAAGATTTCCTTGTATTTTTTAACTTCATCAAGACCAAAGTCAAACTCATGGTTTCCTACTGCCATGGCATCATACTGCATCTGATTGAGAATTTCAGCACGCGCTTCACCCTTGGTAGAGTTGGAAATCGGCAAACCTTGGAAAGCGTCTCCCGCATCAACAACCAGAGTATTTTGATTTGATTTCGCACGCTCCTGCTCAATGACAGTCGCTAGTTTAGCATCTCCAATTACTCCCTTTTCCTCTACGATACGACCATGAACATCATTAGTATGTAAGATAACGGTGTCCTTTTCTTCGCTTTTAGTAGATTCAACAGGAGCTGATGGAGCTTCTGCAGATGCAACGGTTGATGGAGTCTCTACCTCATTTGTTGGAGTTGCTGACGTAGCGGGAGTTGCTACAACAGCTGAACTTTCTGCAGGAGTTGTTGCTTCCTCAGCGTATACTTGTCCAGCTAAGAAGGCTGGGGCTAATAGAGCTGTCGATAAGACAGGCAACAAAGAACGTTTATTCATTTTGAAATCCTTTTCTTTTCTTTTTTCCTTTATATTATACGATATTTCTATAAAAAATAAAACTTTTGACTAGTTTTTATATAAAATATTCGCCATTTAACCAAAAAACCTGAACCAAAAAGTTCAAGTTTTTTTAATCAATTTATTGGAAATCTTTGATATTTCCATCATAGGTCGCCCAGTCCTTACTAAAGAAACGGTCATTCATCTTGTAGTCTGGGGCTGGTTTTGGATCCGTCAAGAAGGGATTCACAACCTTATCAAAAGCCAACCAGCCCAACCAACCTAAGTGGATGGTATCCTTGATAAAGTAAGGTTCTCCTCCGTTTTTTGAAAAGTCAGCAATGTTGGTAAAGCCTTGACTTTCTAACTGGTAACGAATTTTCTCCACTGCATGTTGATACATTTCTTCACTGAGCTCTGTATATTCCATCCATTTCTTGTTGACAGGCTGGATAACAAAGAGCACATTGACTTTTGATTTGGCAAATTGATTGAGAACCAGCTGCAAATCATTGTATTCAGACGACTTTAGGAAGTTATAATTTTTTTGATACCCTTCCCATTTTTTTAAGTCTTTTTTGACCTCATACGTGTAGAAATGATTCTCCATCCCCATATCGTTATTGGTCGTATTTGCCTCTGCATCCTTACGGGCAATTTCTTCTAAAGTGTCATAAGAAAACTGATCAGGAAGATCTTTTAAATAGTTTTCTACATGTTCTTTGTACTTGAGTTTCCCCCGAATGGAAAATTGACCAAAAAGAGAGGACTGCTTTTCATTGAATCGTGCAAAGACGTTGATGATAAGTCGATCAGCATCTGACAAGTCCTCTCCTTTTGAAAGCTTTTGAAGGATGCCTTTCAATGCCACACTCGGGTTCTGCTTCAACAAACGCGTCGCAGCATGCTTAGCCGAGATGTCCCCAGATTGATTTTCCAAAAAAGCTGTTAACTGGTCGCTATTAAAGAATCTCTGAAACGCCGCTGGCTCATAATCCGTCTCTGTAAACCACTGAGGAGAGATGACAAACACCACCTGCTTTTCCTCGATTTCTGGCAGAATCTGCTGCAAACCGAAATATTGATTAAGCGAGGCCGCTCCTGCCTGACCCATAAAGTACGGGCGATAGGGACGATTGTATTTTTCTGCTAAAACAGCTGGATGGACACTATCAAATCGAATCCATTCACTTGACCCTAGAAAAGGGACAAAACGCATATTGGGATCCGTTAGCGCCCTCACTTTTTGACTTCTCTCTTTAAAACTTTCTCTACTGATGGAAGCTGCAGAGTACTTCTCCTCCGTCAGATTATGGCTTGTTGTACTTGGATAAAAAAAGATGAGTAGAAGAACCAAAAATCCAGCGATGAAGATAGGCCCGAAGATCAGCCACAAGCGTTTAAGCATTCTTTAACTCCGCAATACCTTCTACAATTTTATTAGCTGTATTCCAGTCATCACGACCGAACTCCGTCACTGGAACACGAATGTCAAAACGGTTTTCAATCTCAACAATCAATTCAACCGTTCCCATGCTATCCAAGACACCGGCATCAAAAAGATCTTCATCCATCATGTCAGAAACATCTTCCATAAACAACTCATCAATAATTTCAATAACTTCTGATTTGATATCCATTTTTCATATCCTTTTATTTTTTAAACCATAAATCATTCAAAAATCCAGAAAAGATTAAGAATGAAACCATCACGACATGGAAGGTGACAACCATGCCAAGCAACTGAATCCAGCGATTCTCAGGTAAGGAACCCTTTCCAGCTTTTTTCCGTTCTTTATTGAGCGCTTTTTTCTTACGAACCCAAGCGTCATTGATGACCAGCCCAATCCCATGGAAAAGTCCATAGGCGATGTAGTACCAGGTCACACCATGCCAAAATCCCATAATCAGCATATTGAGAATGTAGGCTACACTTGAGGTCACGTTACGATTTTTAAAGACCTTCTTTCTGGTCAACACCATAACCATCCGCATAAAGACAAAGTCACGGAACCAGAAAGACAGACTCATGTGCCAGCGATTCCAAAACTCTTTTAAATCCCTTGACAAAAAGGGCTTGTTAAAATTGATGGGACTATGAATCCCCATCAAGTTTGAAATGGCTAAGGCAAACATAGAGTAGCCCGCAAAGTCAAAGAAGAGCTCCAGACCAAAGGTGTACATGACCGCTAAAGCGTAGAGGTTAAAGAAACCACCTGTCTGCAAGGCCAAATTTTTCAGCGGAGGCAATAATGTCTCTCCTAAAATGTGAGCCAAAATAAACTTGTAGAGGAAGCCAAGCATGATATATTTGACAGCCTCTTCTAGCATGTCCATCAGCTCATCCCGCTCAGGAATGGTCTCGTAATTTTCATTGAAGCGTTTAAAACGATCAATGGGACCACTTGAGAAAGTCGGCATAAAGAGAAGAAAACGTAAGAATTGCCAAATCGTTAAATCCTTGATGACACCATCTCTCAACTCAACGATAACCCCAACTGCACGAAAGGTCAAGTAAGAAATTCCTAAAAATCCAAACAAAGATTGAGGGCCATGAATAGTAGGAGATACTTTCACAAAGACGATAGGCAATAGGGATAAAAAGCTAACTAGATAAAATATCCATTTACTATCCCGTCGTTTCCTGTACCTTTTGTAGAAAAATACAAGCAGTACTTGCCAGATAACATAAAGGATCAGAGCACTTATTTGATCGGTCTTTCCACCGACCAACATGGTGACGATAAAGAAGAGACTAACCAGCACCTCATACCAGGCAAAACGTTTCTTGAAAAAGAGCCCGATAAATATCGGTAGGGTCGCAGCAATCACATACAAAAAATAATAAAGATTGCCATAAGGTTCCAAATGAGGTAGCTGTTTGTAAAGCTCCATCATCTATTGTTTACCTCGTTGATCAAGCCCTTGATATCAATTTTACCATTAGGCGTTAGTGGCAAACTATCTCGATAGAGGAATTTCGATGGCATCATATAAGACATCATGATATCTGCTAGGTCTTCCTTGATAGCCTTGGTAATATCGATATCACGTTCAAACTGCTGACGGACACCGTCCTTTAGGATGACATAGGTCAGTAGATTTTGCACCTTGTGATCCTTGTTATAGCGTGGAACAGCAACAGCCGACTCGATATAGCGAGATTTGTTGAGATTTTGAGAGACATCTTCAAGCTCAATGCGGTAACCATTAAACTTAATCTGGAAGTCCATGCGTCCGCCGTAGAGAAGCAAGCCTTCATCCGTCATGGTTCCCACATCTCCGGTGTGATAGGCTGGCAGTCCTTCAAATTCAAAGAAGGCTTCCGCTGTTTTTTCAGGATTGTTCATATAGCCTTTTGACACAGCTGGCCCAGAAACAATGATTTCTCCCTGTTCACCATTTGGCAGTTTATTGCCTTCTTCATCAATGATAAAGGTCGGAGAATCAGCCTTGGTATAACCGATTGGTAGGCGTTTGAGAGTCGCCAACATCTCGTCTGTCACAGCAACTGCTGACAGAGCCACTGTTGCTTCTGTTGGACCGTAAGCATTGATAATTTGGGCATTTGGGAAACGCTCGCGCAGTTTTTGAGCTGTTTTGACCGTCAATTCTTCGCCATCAAAGTAGAAATGCGTAATTCCTGGCATTTTCTCACTATTAAAATCTTCTGACAACATGGCCATATCTGCAAAGGAAGGCGTTGAGGTCCAGATAGCGATTGGCAATGAAAAGATGGTCGCAAATAGTTGCTTGAAGTCCTGAGTAATGGCTGAAGGAAGAGCGAAAAGTGTACCACCCAGTGCTAAGGTTGGCGCCCAGTACATGACAGACAGGTCAAAAGAGTAGGGTGGTTGGGCCAGCATTTGCGGACGACTTGGCGTCGCAAATTCTTTGTCTGTAATCATCCAGTTGGTAAAACTGAGGAGATTGTCATGGGAAATCTGCACTCCCTTTGGCTTACCAGTCGTACCAGAAGTAAAGATGATGTAGTAGTTGTCATCTCCCTTGACTGGATGCGTAATCTCGTAGCTAGAAGTTTGAGCAAAAGCTTCATGAACTTGCTCCAAATTCAGCATCGGTGTGCTAGTTTGCTCTAATGGAAAATCTGAGATAGCAATAATCAAGCTTGGCTCTGCAACTTCTACGATAGCAGAAACTCGTTCCAAGGCCGAATGGCTGTCAATTGGAATATAGGCATGTCCCGACTTAGTCAGCGCCACAAAGGTAGCCAACATCTCATACTCCTGACCACCAAAAACGACGACTGGAGATTTCTCAGGCAAGCCTAGTTGATCGATGGTTGCAGCCAAACTATCCGAATCAGCCTTCAGATCACCATAAGTGTGCTCTTGGCCTAAAACATTGTAGACAGGATATGTTGGTTGTGTTTGAGCAAAGTGCTCAATCGTTTCAATCATATCTTTTATCGGTTTATTAGACACGGTTTTTCTTCTCCTTCAAACTAGAACTCATTATAAATAAAGGTTCCTTGGCTCTGACCAAGGTAACTAAAAAAATAAAGCAAACCAAGTAAGATTACAAAATATAGGACGGTCTGTCCCAAAAACATATACAATTTTCTGTGTTTTCCCATAGTTAGTGTGTTCAATTTTCTATGATTTTTCAAAAAAGCTATGCAACTATGCATTTACTGTCTTATCTTCCTAACATTTTACCATTTTATCAACCTTTTTTTCAACTGTTTACCATAATTCAAAAGTTTGTTTTAGCTTATTTTAAGATAAGTTAAGATATCAATCTTTTTGTTATAAATAAAGACAAAAACGAGCCTGAGATTTCCATCTCAAACTCTGTTGCCAATAACTCTTTTATCTTAGAAAAGTGAGAATACGAGGACTGCTAAGGACGCTCCGAGGATAGGTCCCACAACAGGAATCCAAGCATAAGACCAGTCTCCGTCTCCCTTGTTTGGAATTGGCAAGATGCTGTGCATGATACGAGGGCCAAGGTCACGAGCTGGGTTCAAGGCATAACCTGTTGTCCCACCTAGTGAAAGACCGATACCGACAATCAACGTTCCTACTGCAAAGGTCCCTAAACCGGCTTGAAGGTCATAGAGTCCCAAGGCAAAGATTGTCAAGAGCAAAACAAAGGTACCAAGGATTTCGCTAACCAAATTCGATACTGTGTCCTTGATGGCTGGTCCAGTACTAAAGGTCGCTAGGATATTTCCTGCGTTTTCTTCCGCCTCATAGTGTGGTTTGAATTGCAACCAAACCAAAATCTGAGCCACCATCGCTCCTGCGAATTGGGCTAGGATATAAGGGAAAACAGAAGCCCAAGAGAGCGTTCCTTTTAAGGCCATAGCAAACGTCACAGCTGGATTTAGGTGGGCTGGACTGAGCGTGCCAGATACAAAGGCCGCAACGGCTACAGCAATTCCCCATCCCATAGTAATGACAATCCATCCTGAATTGTTGCTCTTGGTTTTGGGAAGAACCACACCTGCAACAACACCATTTCCTAGGAGGATGAGGATTAAGGTCCCCAAAAATTCTCCAAATAATTCTTTCATCATATCTTTGTCTCCATTTAAAAGAAGGAGAGAGAGGGCAAGGAAGGCTTGCCTCCCTCTTTTCTAGTTTTTCTTAATTTTTCAATGCCGCTAGATCGTTGTTAGCAAGAGCTGCTTCGACATCCGCACGGTAGGCTGCTTTTTCTTCTTCTGTCCAATCATAAAATCGTCCCATTTCATCCAAAACTGGCTCAACGATGCTATCCAAACTATCACGCATGAAGAGCATATGGTTGGTACGACGGAGGAGGAAGTCAACTGGGTTCAGAGCCAACTCATTGCGCATTGCATAGTGAAGGGACAAGGTATCTGCCAAGCTGAGTCCTGGCGCTTGTTCCAAGCTGTGAGCAAGGGCAAAGACCTTCGGTGCATTTGAACCGTAAAGATTTGCTAGATAGTGAGCTTCCTTGCTATCCAAACCACGTGAAACTCCAAGTTGAGCAAAGGCTTCGATTTCTGAGTCCACATTTGCTGGGTTCAATTCTCCACCTGAAACAGGATAAGTCTTAGAGTTGATCAGTTTAAAGCTACGGTCAAATTCGGTTTTGAGGATGTCAACCACGCGCTCCATAGCTCCTTCAGCCATCTTACGGTAGTCTGTGATTTTACCACCAGCCAGGGTCAAAAGGCCATTGTCATCACGGTCCAAGCTCGAACCACGAGAAACTGCAGATGGATCCAAATGTTTCTCAGATGTGCTGCTTTCAAGCTTACTAACAGCAGACTCAACATCTTCACGCGTTTTTTCTTTCGATAGATAAGCTTCGACAGTCGCAATCAAGCTATTGAAGCTCTCATCGCTAATGGTTCCGTTATTTCCTCCATTGTAGTCAGAAGCGCTATTGCCTGCAATCAATGGACGAAGACCAGCCCAGCTACTTTCGATATCGTCAATTGTGATATTTGCTTCTGGGAAACGGTTGTTGACAATGCCAAGCAGATAATCTACATCTTCCTGCGTCACTTTTGGATGTTCCAAATCGCCTGTGTAGTCTGTATCCGTTGTACCAAAGTAAGTCTTGTTTTCACGTGGGAGAACAAAGACCATACGACCATCGCCCAAACCTGTGTCAAAGTAAACTGGCTGTGAAACCTTGATCTTGCTTGAATCCACTACCAAGTGCACTCCCTTAGTTGGACGCATTTGTGAGAATTGGGTTCCCTTATTGGACAAATTACGTACCTTGTCGCTCCAAGGACCTGTCGTGTTAATAACCAGACGAGCCTTAATTTCAAAGACTTGGTCTGTCAACAAATCACGAGCTACAACACCTGTAATCTTGCCACTTTCATCAAAGAGGAAGCCTTCTGCCTTAACGTGGTTGGCAATGAGGGCACCGTCTTGATTGGCACGTTTGATGTTTTCAATCACGAGACGCGCATCGTTATTACGGAAGTCAAGGTAAACCCCACCTCCTACCAAGCCTTCTTTCTTCAAGTTTGGCTGGCGTTCCAAGACTTCTTCCTTGCTCAAGACCTTGTTAGCAGCTGGCGTATTGCTAACACCTGCCAAAAGGTCGTACAAGTCCATGGCTACTTTGAGACGGAAAAGGCTAAATGTCGCTCCATCCTCATCGTAAACTGGCAAGAGCATTGGATCTGGTTTTGGAATATGTGGGGCGATTTGTTGAACCACCGCACGTTCAGAAACTGTATCTGAGACTACTTCCACATCAAATTGCTTGAGGTAACGCAGACCTCCGTGAACCAATTTTGTTGAACGGCTAGATGTCCCTTCTGCGAAGTCCTGCATTTCAATCAAGCCAGTCTCAAGACCACTGGCTGCTGCCTGCAAGGCTACACCAGCCCCTGTAATCCCTCCACCGATAATCAAAAGGTCCAGAGTGCGTTCCTGCATTTTTTTAATTGACAATTCACGTGTTTTCTTTGAAAATTCCATATTTACACACTTTCTAACTAAATCACTTTATTCTTTCAGTATTAGTCTTCGATTTCCGCAAAAACTTGCGTTGCTTTCACAGCTTTCTTCCAGCCCTTGTATAGTTGTTCCTTGCGCGATTCGTTCATAGATGGCTCAAAGAGTTCTCCTGTCTCGTTCAAGAGTTTCAACTCGTCCAAGTCCTTCCAGTAACCCACTGCCAAACCAGCTAGGAAAGCCGCTCCTAGGGCAGTTGTTTCCAAGTTTTTAGCGCGTGCGATGTCAATTCCTAAGATGTCAGCCTGGAACTGCATGAGGAAGTTGTTCATAGCAGCACCACCATCCACTTTCAAGACCTGAATAGCTGTCTGAGCATCCACTTGCATCGTGTCGATGATGTCACGCACTTGATAAGCGATAGATTGCAAAGTCGCCTTGATAAAGTCTTCTTTAGTTGTTCCACGAGTCAAGCCAAAGACAGAGCCTCGAGCGTTTTGGTTCCAGTATGGTGCACCTAAACCTGTAAAGGCAGGTACGACATAAACTTCATCATTGTTGTGAGAATTGAGAGCATATTTTTCAGACTCTGGTGAGTTTTCCACCATACGAAGTCCATCACGAAGCCACTGAATGGCACTTCCTGCGATGAAGATAGAACCTTCCAAGGCATAGTACACCTTGCCGTTGATTCCGTAACCAATCGTTGTCAAAAGGTTGTTTTCAGACAACTGCATCTCTTCACCAGTATTCATGATGATGAAAGAACCTGTTCCATAAGTATTCTTAACCATACCAGGTTCAAAGGCCAACTGTCCAAAGAGGGCTGCCTGTTGGTCACCAGCCATACCTGAGATTGGCACTTCTCCACCGTAGAAATGGAATGGAGCTGTCTTACCGTAGATTTCAGAGTTAGAACGAACTTCTGGAAGCATGGCCTTAGGAATGTTGAGGATTTCTAAAATCTCATCATCCCATTTGAGTTCTTTAATGTTATAGAGCATGGTACGAGCCGCATTTGAGTAGTCAGTCACGTGAGCCGCACCGTCAGTCAATTTCCAAACTAACCAAGTATCAATGGTACCAAAGAGCAATTCACCTTTTTCTGCTCGCTCTTGAGCGCCTTCTACATGGTCCAATATCCAACGAACCTTGGTAGCAGAGAAGTAAGCATCGATGATCAAACCAGTCTTTTCGTGGAATTTTTCCACATAACCTTGGCTTTTTAGTTGTTCAGCCAGAGGAGCTGTCTGGCGTGATTGCCAAACGATAGCGTTGTAGATAGGAAGTCCTGTTTTCTTATCCCAGACGACAGTTGTTTCACGCTGGTTAGTAATCCCGATTGCTTCGATTTGACTTGGTTTCACACCACTTTCGATGAAAGCACCCGCGATAACTGACTGAACAGAGTTCCAAATTTCATTGGCATTGTGCTCTACCCAACCTGCTTGAGGGAAAATCTGAGTGAATTCTTTTTGACTAGAGCTGACCTTTTCTCCTTTTTTGTTAAAAATGATGGCACGAGAACTGGTCGTTCCTTGGTCAATAGCCATGATGTATTTTTCTTGTGACATGTGCTGTCCTCCTGATAAAATCTTGAGGGGGTCCCTCTTTACAGTAACTAGTATACAAAATAAAGCGCTTTCTTGTTCATCAATTTTTTTAAAATTTTAAAAAAAAGTGAGGAGATTGTGCGAATTTCACAAAAAAGACCTGAAAAATCAGGTCTTTTAGGCAAAGAGCATCTGACGAATCTTTGCCAAATCCTCCATATCCAAGTCGTTTTTTAAATAATAGATCGGAGTCTGTTCTTTCTTATGGATAGGGTTATTGGTAACCAGCAAATCATAATGTCGACTGGGGTCGTAGGCTTCTATGGCAATAAAACGATTGTATTCCAAATACCGTTTCAAAAGGGCAGCCATCCTAGAAAAGACAAGAAAACCAGATGTCAAATCCAGACCAATCCTCATATGCTGACCACCATTTTCAGCCATATACTCTATCAACTGGAGCCATTCCCAGATAATTTTCTTATCCAAATCCGTTCCCTGATGAAAGGCTGGCAAGATATGAAAAATTCTCTCTGCAGTCCCTCTAAAATCATGTTCCATCAGCAAATAGGGATGGCGATTCTCTGTCTGGTATCTGTACTGATCTTGTAAAATATAGCCCTTGTATAGATAAACTTGACCACAGAGCTGGCTGAGTTCATAGGTGACATGGTCCTCTGTGTAGCCCCCCAGCAGCTCCTCCTTCTTCATCTCTTGAATCAATTGCGTCAGCAAATCGGCTAATTGCCCTCCAAAACCAAGGATATACTCCATAGTATGAAGGGGCAAGATACGATGGGAAAGGAGAAATGAAAAGAATACCATCATCTCACCATCCTCAGTTCCTAGAGGGATGTGTTGCCCAGCAAAAAAGGACGGAGCCTTTCGAAGCAAACGAAGATAGAAAATATTGTCAAAATACCCTCTCATTTTTTCTTCTATGACTTGAAACTGACAGGCATTGACCCGAAGACGCTGTTGACTGATATGAGCCCAGAGAACCAAGTCCAATTTCTGGCCCGAAGACAAGCTAGCACCGCAGATTTCTTCTAAGCTGGCAATCTCTTGTTTTCTCTCAGCTTTCTGCATGTGACCTTCCCACTCCCGACTGGACCAAATCTTGCGGAAAAGACAGAAATAGAAATAGCGAATCTGATGCTCCGGACCTCGCCAACGGCCATTTTGGATGGATAAGTCAAATTCTGACAAAATCTGATTTAGACTAGCTAAGTGGCGACCAAGCGTGGCCTCACTAATCATCAATTCTTGAGCCAACTGATGAGCTAGAAATTGTTGGTGATAGAGAAGGTAAACCAAAATTTGGTACTTAATGGCATTGTCTAGAAACAAGCTCCGAATCTCTCTCCCCTTTGTGGCTGCACCAATCAACAAACGCAGATTTTCATCTTCCAAGTGGATGGTCAGCTCTAGTCCTCTTTCCAAGGCATTTTCGTTAATCAGAGAAATGTACTTGGTTAGGGTCGCTTTTGAAAAACCTGTTTCTTCCATGGCTTTCTTGACTGTTGTCTGCGAATCTTGTAATAGAAAGGAAAGGACTAAAAATTGACCAGATTCTGCTTTTTCCATCAAATCGCCTAAATACATTTGTTACCCCTTTCATTTTCTCCTACAAGCATAGCATAAATCTTACAAATGCTGAAATAATCTGTTTCTCATTTTATTTTAAGGCTGATTTCCTCGTCATTATTCCACAGAAACAGCAAACACACGACTCCCCCTTTGGGCATTTTTATGCTAAAATAGTAGCTATGGATAAAATTATTAAAACTATATCAGAAAGCGGAGCCTTTCGTGCTTTTATCCTTGATAGCACGGAAACCGTCCGCACTGCTCAAGAAAAACATCAAACCCAAGCCAGTTCAACCGTCGCACTTGGTCGCACCCTTATTGCTAGCCAAATTCTCGCAGCTAATGAGAAAGGAAATACCAAACTAACAGTTAAAGTTCTTGGAACGAGCTCTCTCGGTGCCATCATCACAGTCGCAGATACCAAGGGCAACGTCAAAGGCTACGTTCAAAATCCTGGCGTTGATATCAAAAAGACTGCAACGGGTGAAGTCCTAGTCGGTCCTTTTGTCGGAAATGGTCAATTCCTCGTTATCACAGACTATGGTACTGGAAATCCCTACAACTCCATGACTCCCCTTATCTCTGGGGAAATTGGTGAAGACTTGGCCTACTACCTGACAGAAAGCCAACAAACACCTTCAGCAGTCGGCCTCAATGTTCTTTTGGATAAAGACGACAAGGTCGAAGTTGCCGGAGGTTTCCTTCTCCAAGTGTTGCCAGGAGCCAAGGACGAGGAGATTGCCCGCTTTGAGAAACGTATCCAAGAAATGCCAGCTATCTCAACCCTTCTGGAAAGCGACGACCATATCGAAGCTCTCCTCAAGGCTATTTATGGTGATGAATCCTACAAACGCCTATCTGAAGAAGAAATCCGTTTCCAATGTGACTGCAGCAAAGACCGTTTTATGAACGCTCTTGCCAGCCTTCCAAGCTCAGATTTAGAGGAAATGAAAGAGGAAGACCACGGGGCAGAAATCACTTGTCAATTCTGCCAAACAACTTATAACTTTGATGAAAACGACCTGGAGGAACTCATTCGTGACAAATCTTAATACACCCTTTATGATTGGCAATGTTGAGATTCCCAATCGTACCGTTTTAGCGCCTATGGCTGGCGTGACAAATTCAGCCTTTCGTACCATCGCAAAAGAGCTCGGAGCTGGGCTCGTTGTGATGGAAATGGTCTCTGACAAGGGAATCCAATACAACAACGAAAAAACTCTACATATGCTTCATATCGATGAAGGCGAAAACCCAGTCTCTATCCAACTTTTTGGTAGCGATGAAGACAGCCTCGCACGCGCAGCAGAATTCATCCAAGAAAACACCAAGACCGATATCGTCGATATCAACATGGGCTGCCCAGTTAACAAAATCGTGAAAAACGAAGCTGGCGCTATGTGGCTCAAGGATCCAGACAAGATCTACTCTATCATCAACAAGGTCCGATCTGTCCTCGATATTCCACTTACAGTCAAGATGCGTACAGGCTGGTCTGATCCATCCCTAGCTGTGGAGAATGCCCTAGCTGCTGAGGCTGCAGGTGTCTCTGCTCTCGCTATGCACGGCCGTACCCGCGAACAAATGTATACTGGTCACGCAGACCTCGAGACCCTACACAAGGTTGCTCAAGCTCTGACCAAGATTCCATTTATCGCAAATGGTGACATCCGTACGGTCCAAGAAGCCAAACAGCGTATCGAAGAAGTCGGGGCTGACGCTGTCATGATTGGTCGCGCAGCCATGGGAAATCCCTACCTCTTCAACCAGATCAACCACTACTTTGAAACAGGAGAAATCCTTCCTGATTTGACCTTTGAAGATAAGATGAAAATCGCCTACGAACACCTGAAACGCTTGATTAACCTCAAAGGAGAAAACGTAGCCGTTCGTGAATTCCGCGGCCTCGCTCCGCACTACCTCCGGGGAACATCTGGCGCTGCCAAACTTCGTGGAGCCATTTCACAAGCTAGCACCCTAGCAGAGATTGAAGCCCTCTTGCAACTAGACAAAGCATAGTCTCACATCTACAACTCACAAAAACGGCAAAGCTCAAAAATGAGTCTTGCCGTTTTTATATGTTTTCATCTTGTAAATCTAATTGCTTCACTCTAGCTATATAGTAGGACATAATCAAAAACAAATTGAGGCTGACAATCCATATAGACCATTCATGAAGAAAATGCATCAATACAGCCAAGCTGATTGCGCCCACTATGAAACTTCCCACAACAATCCCATAATTTAAGGCCTGGCGACGGTATTCTTGGATATTTCCTTCTCTTCTAGCAATGCGATACAAAGCGGTCAACATCTTTCGGTAATTTCCAGACGTCATAAAAATGACATAGGGATGATCTTCAATCAAACTGCCCGTAAATGTTAGCATCATCATTCCTGTTCCAAAAGCGATGAAAGGAACTTCTAATAGAGGAAATCGTGAAAAGAAAGGTAGAATAAGAGTTCCAATAAATAAAGGGAGCAGCATCTTAACCCGCCAGTAGGCCGTTTTGCGGTATTCTTTCATGTGCAATGCAAACAGAAATCCTAGAGAAAAGAAAATAATGGAGCAGAATCGTAGCATCGTATTAATGACATTTGAGTCGTGCCAATCAGATATCAGTAGGAGAATATTCCCTGTCTGTGTCGCTACCAAACTATGGTATTGAATATGGCAAAACACATCCAAAGAACCACCTACAAATCCAAGAAATACTCCCATCAATCGTGTGTTTTGAGGTAAGATTAATTTATCCGCCATGTATTATCACTCGTTTTCCTTTGATTTTTTTATTATACCACTTTCTCTTGGAGAAACTAAGTGAAAAACAGTTGACTCACTCTTTTACAGAACGATTTCTAGTAAGAGTCAAAACACAAAATTTTATTATTGAATCAAGGCAACGCTTGAAACTTTACCATCCGCACCTGTTGTAATTTGGATGATTTTTCCTCCTCCGATTTTAGCATTATACTTGCCATCATCAAGAGTGTAAGAGTAGCCTCTAATAGAGTAGTTTTCTTTATTTCCTTCTGCAGTTTCTACTGTAAATCGGCCCCCTGATGAAACTGTAATAGTTTCGCCATTCGCTCCCTTCCAGTTGCCTGCAGCTGCTGAGAAATCACCATCGACCATGGTTAAAACACCCTTGTAGCGTTTGTTGTGTTCTGCTTGCTTGTCTTGAAGTTTGCGGTCAGTTGTTGGATCATAGCCTGACTGGTTAGACTGGGCTTGAGAGCCTTGCTGAGTTGAAGGTGCCTGAGATGGAGCTTGCTGACTAGGAGCTGCTTGTTCTTGTCTTGATTCAGGTGCTGGTTTCGCTTGTGACTGATCCGCCGCTGTAGAAGACTGACCAGAAGATGCCTGGGCCTTTTCAGATGAAGCTGAGCTTGAAGATTTTTGAGTCTTGCTTTCTTTGCTAGAAGAAGCTGCTTTAGAGCTTGATGATTGACTTGTCTTTGCAGAGCTACTAGTTTGAGTGGTTTCGTTTTTATTTCCACAAGCTCCTAGTAGCAAGGTAGAAGCCAACACAGTCGCTGCCATCAATTTGATATAGGTTTTCTTTTTCATTTTTTACTCCTTTGTAATGTTTTTGAAATATTAAGAAATATTTTTGTAATATAATTGTAACATTAGGTTTTGAATCTGTCAACTATTTAGAGAAACTAGTTTAAAAATTGTTCCCTCCACTATTTCAATTCGTAATCGAAACGAAAAAATAGAAATTTTTTTAGATTAGAGTCATATTTTTTGCATCGCTCTTGTGTAATTCTAAGAAAGATAGCCATTCATAAAAATGATGATAAATAAAGAGGTCGGGAACTTTTCCCGACCTCGCTTTTTATTTCAATCGATAGGTTTTTCTTGGTTTCTTTTTAGGCACTCGTTTGAGTCCGACTTCTTCTACATATTCTCCGTATTTTACTAAAAAATTATTGCTGACGATGGAGCGCCCTGGGTTAATGAGGTTGACCAGTTCGGTTCCTTCATAGACAGTAAACTCCTCCTCCAGAAGATAGAGGAAGGTCGGGTTCCAGTCGAGACGGCCTTGGATTCGTTTGATGGATTCTTGGATAATGGCATAATGGTCAAAGGCGAAGGCTTGCTCCTCCAGCTCGACTCCCTCTAGGAAGCATTTGCCTGTCTGGAAATCGACATCTACAAAAACAACATCCTTAGCATCGTCTCCTGCCTGAACGAGGTCTAAGGCACGACTAGGTAAGTACACTAAGTGGGCAATGGTCACTGTCCAGCCCCGTGGGTCACGCCCGGGAGTCGATACGGTCATCAATTGCTCGATTTTCTCCAAAGGTAGATCGAGATTGACTTCTTCTCTCACTTCGCGCTGACAGGCATGTGCAGCATCTTCTCCCTTGTCCATAAAGCCTCCAACTAAGGCTAAACAGTTTTGATAAGGGTGAGCCTTACGACGAATCAGCAAGAGCTTGATCTTTCCTTCGACAAAGCAGTAGGCTACCATATCTACTGTCACACTTGGTTTTTCATATTGAGGGAGTTCCTGCTTGTAGTACCAATCCAAAAACTCCTCCTGACTCGCATGGATTTCATAATATTCTTTTTCCGTCATCCCGGCTGGAATCATCGTATCTGCCATCTTATGCCTCCTTTCGAACTGCCTTGGTCCATTGGTACCAACCCACTAGACTATTGAGTGTGTAAACCCAGTACATCCCTTGGATGTGAATATTTTCACCCCACCAGAGATAGATACTAAAGAGATTGGTTGCAATCCAGAAAATCCATTGCTCACGGTAGAGACGTGTCATCAAGAGCTGACCAACACCATTAGTCGCATCGGTAACACTATCACGGAAAGGGCGAGCGCTATTGATACTTTGGTAAGCCAAGCCCATACCAATCCAAATGATAGCAGTCAAGGCCAAGTACTTGAGCCAGTCAAGAACAGATAATTTCTTAGCTTCAAAGTGGGATTCTTCTGGTTTTTCCTGTTCATTGATACGATTGGACAGCCAAGCATAGAGACCAATAGGCTGCATGACAAAGAAGTAAACAGTCGTCAAGACTTCTCCATAAAAAGTCGCATTCATGGCCAAGATCAAGTAGATTGCCGAGTTAATGGCTCCAAAGAGATAATTGCTTGCACGCCCTTCTGCTACCAAGATAACACAGACAATCCCAGTCCAAGATGCAAACAAGCTCAGCCAGTCATGGCTTTCCGTATTTTGTGTGAATTCCAAGATCAAGGGAACACTTGACAGGGCGATAAGATACAACCACTGGAAAAGGCTACGGCCGACAAAGAGATCTTTCCATAGCAAGCGCATGATTCCTGCAAAACCGATCTTACGAGCTTCTTCATGGACATTTTTAAAGTTTTCGATAAATTGTGTGATTTTTTCAGTTAGCTTTTTCATCATTTTCTCCTAATCTGCTTGGTAAATGGCATCGATAGCCACTTTTGCTGCTTCATAATTTCCTAGATAATCCTCCGCTAGATAAACTAACGGAATATTAGTTAAATATCGCTCTCTCATCTGGTCCAAATGCTGGGAAAAACTGTAGCGAATGTGGTCTTCTGCCATGATCATATCTCTAAATCCGTCATTGACATAGGAGCCGACAGGTTGCACAAAGAGAATCAAGTCCCATTTTTCCTTGGCCAAGATAGAGGCAAAGAGATTGTCAAAGGTTTCTCCTGATAAGTCCCCTTGGTCCTCAGTTTCCATGTAATAATCATAGTAGCCCTTAGTTACCAAGGAGTTGGTATCGGCTATCACCAGGCCTCGATTGGCATTGCTATCGATTAACTTTGAGGTCTGGTCATACTGTCCCAACAGGAGATAGTAGTAATCCTTTGGAGTCAATTCATCATCGCGGACGTTATTTTTAATCTGATACTCACGCGCGTATTCCAGACTAACAGGTGCATCGTAATACCTTGCCAAATCCTTGGCCAGAGTGGTCTTCCCATTGCTGGCGCTTCCCATGATCAAGACTTTCTTGGTGAACTGACGACGGAAGGGTTGAGCGATGTATTTCCAATATTTGCTTGGATTTTCTCGAATCATAGTCGCTGAGATACCAAACTTTCTTTCTTGCAAGACAGTGCCAAATCCACGTTTAGCTAGTTCTTGCTGGTATTCTGTTTCTCCCACAAAGAAAGTCAGTTCTTGCTGGGTTTCATCATAAGAAATCTCCGCTAACATCTGGTCCAACCACTCCTGCCAGCCCATAGGGTAACGGGGAAGGTTGGTCTCATTCAGCTTGCAGACAGAGATCAACTCGTCATCACGAAAAGCCTCTCGGATATAGCGAAATCGTTTTTGAAGACTTAAACCTACCTGCTCACCTCGGTCTCCCTCGTAGCCTGAAACGACTACCCAGACCTGGTCACACTGACGCTTCGCTCGCTGGATCAGATCGATATGACCCTGATGAAGAGGGGCAAAGGTCCCAAATACCACTGCTGTTTTCTTTTTCATAAACGCTTTACCTTTTTATAATTTTTGATATTTTTATTTTCTATGTTTTTATTATATATTATATTTTTGTTTTGTCAATAGTTTTTTATCGTTTTTTATAAAAAAGTAGAAAAAATCAGGATTGCTCCTGATTCTCCATTTTTAAGCAATATCAAATTTTAACTGGCCTGCTTTGACACCAATCTTGAGGGTCTTTCCTGCTACCAGTTCCCCCTTAAGAAGGAGTTCTGCCAACTTGTCCTCCACTTCTGTTTGCAGGGTTCTGCGAAGTGGGCGAGCTCCCATTTCCGGATCATATCCTTGGCTTGCTAGTAACTTCAACGCTGAAGCTTGCAGTTTCAAGTCGATACCTTTCTCTGCCAGGCTAGCAATCAATGGTTTAACCATAATCTTGACAATTTCTTGCATGTGTTCGCTATCTAAGCTGTGGAAGACCACCTTTTCATCAATACGGTTGATAAACTCTGGTCGATAAGTTTTTTTCAGCTCTTCAAAGATTCGTTTTTCCATATTTTCCTGGTCAAAACGAATGTCCTTGGCCCCAAAACCGACAGTTTTGTCGTCACGAAGAGCCGTCGCACCAAGGTTTGACGTCATGATGATAATGGTATTTGAAAAGTCCACCTTGCGTCCCTTGCTATCTGTCAAGACACCGTCGTCCAGAACCTGCAAGAGGACATTAAAGATATCTGGGTGGGCCTTCTCTACCTCATCAAAGAGGAGAACGGAGTATGGCTTGTTGCGAACCTTCTCCGTCAACTCCCCACCTTCTTCGTAGCCTACATAGCCCGGAGGAGCTCCATTGAGACGGCTAGCTGCGAATTTCTCCATATACTCACTCATATCAAAGCGGATAAGGGCTGATTCGTCATCAAAGAGGACTTCTGCCAGAGCCTTGGCCAATTCAGTCTTACCGACTCCTGTCGGCCCTAGGAACATAAAGGAACCAATTGGACGCTTGTGAATGCGAATACCTGACTGATTGCGGCGAATCGCACGGCTAATACTTGAAACAGCTTGATCTTGACCGATGACACGTTTGTGCAACTCCGCTTCCAGGTTCAGGTATTTCTTAGCATCTGTTTGTGTCAGTTTTTGGACTGGGATACCTGACAAGCGACTCAAGGTAGTCAAGATATCAGATTCTGTCACTAAGTCTTTATAGACAGGCACTTCTTGTTCTTTTGCGATTAGCTGGGCCGCTTGTTTCCACTTGCCATCCATCAAGGCCTTGTCAGCTGGACTCAAGCCGGATTCGTCTGCTTTCACATGCTTGGATTTGTTTTGCACTGTTGCTGCCGCTTCATCCAATAGGTCGATGGCAGAGTCTGGCAAGTGACGACTGGTCAAGTAACGATGTGCCATCTTGACAGCTGTTTCGACAGCTTCATCTGTGATTTGCACACGGTGGTGTTTCTCATAGGTAGCCTTCAAACCTTGCAAAATGGTCATGCTGTCATCTAAACTTGGCTCTTCAATCGTCACTTTTGCAAACCGACGAGAAAGGGCAGCATCTTTTTCGATGTGTTTTTGGTATTCTTCCTGAGTGGTGGCCCCAACTGTTCTCAAAGTTCCGCGAGCTAAGGCTGGTTTCAAAATATTGGCAGCATCCAGAGTCGAATCAATACCGCTTCCAGAACCCATAATGGTGTGGAGTTCATCGATAAAGAGGATCACTTTGCCATCTTCCTCGATATCCTTGATGATATTGTTCATACGTTCTTCAAAGTCACCACGAAAACGTGTCCCCGCAACAACATTCATCAAATCAAGCTCTAAAACGCGCATCTTAGCCATTTCCGCAGGTACATCCCCACTAGCAATACGCTGGGCAAGCCCAAGTGCTAAAGCAGTTTTCCCGACACCCGCATCTCCAACCAAGACCGGATTGTTCTTGGTTTTACGGCTCAAGATTTGAATCATACGTGAGATTTCCTTGTCTCGACCGATAACTGGCTCTAACTTGCCAGAACGCGCTTGCTCCGTCAGGTCATGAGTATAATCCTCTAAACCACCACTTTGAGCTTGAGGCATGCCCATCATATTTGCCATGGAATTTTGCTTGTCAGTTACTGTGCGATGGCGTTGACGCAAAGCCTTGAGGTCTTCACGAGTCCAGCCAGCACGCTCTTCTAGATTGCGACGAAGAGCAGCAATTCTGACCTGATCTTTCTGGTCTTCATAAGAAAAGCCTGCTCTCTCCAAGATGCGTGTCGCCAAGGCATTGCCGTCATGCAAGATTGCATAGAGGACATGCTCTGTCCCTAGCACCTTTGCGTGGACCACTGAGGCCACATACTCTGCTTCTGCAAAGAGAACCTCCAAACGATGGGAAAAGGGTAATTCTGTAAAGGTTTCGTCCTGGCTATAGGCCGTTTCAGTCAGTTCTAACGCAACCTCTTCTAAACGGTCCATTTCATAAGGATAATCATTTAGAGTCGCACCTGCCACACTATAACTGTGATTGGACATGGCAATCAATAAATGCCAAGACTCTAGGTAACGGGCTCCAAAATGGCTTGCAACCATGTAGGCACTCTCGATACATTCATTCAATGCTTTTGAATAGTTCATCTTACTTCTCTTTTCTATCTACCTCTTGTAATAGCTGTCGGAGCATATTGGCACGGACAACTGAGGATTCTTCCCCTAGGACACGATCCGTTGCCACAGATGCCAGCAAGGTCATCTCCTGTTTGGTCATCAAGTCCTGCTCCACCAAAAGCTGGAGAATATCCTCATAGATCTCCTGACTAACTCTCTCACCAATCGAGTAAAGCAAATCGCGGAGCATCTCATGATGACTGGAAAACTCAATCCGCCCTATGCGAATGTAGCCTCCGCCACCACGCTTGCTCTCAACCAAGTAACCTCTGCTTTCAGTAAAACGTGTCTTGATTACATAGTTGATCTGACTCGGCACAACCTGAAAGGTATCTGCTAACTGGCTCCGCTGCAATTCCACGATACCAGACTGGTCTAAAATCGCCTTGATATAGGCTTCGATATGATCTGATGTATTTTTAAATCTCATAGTAAATCAAACTCCTTCTTTGAACCTTGACTATCTTTGACTATACTATCATTTAACACTCTATAAGTCAAATTTTTAAGGCTCAACCATTGGAAATACTGACTTTTTTAAAAAACACTTTGGCATTAATTCGCCTTAGTTTTTCTTGAAAGTTCCTAAAAAAGTCCACAAAAAAAGCCCTAAAAAGGGCGAAATATTGACGAGTTCAGCAGGCAAGAAACTAGCACGGTCAAACGTGCTTTTTTATTATCTGCTAATATTATAGCATATCCAGAAAACTCTCTCAATCGTTAGCAATAGTTTCAATATTGAAGTATAATGATACTATAACTCTTGCAGAAGCTAAGAAAGCCTATCTCAGGAAAGTTTAGAAAGATAAGAGAATTTAATATAAAAACATTTAGTTCTAGCCAATTAATATTTCTGGTTTCACTATTTTAAAAACAATAATTAGGAGTAAATAATTATGAATAAGACTGGTAAAGAAAACTTAGTAATGATCAATGATGAAGAATACGTACATTGTCCAGTTTGCGGAACATTGACTGCTGTTTATGACATTTGTGATCATTGTAATTGGCAAAATACGGGGGAAACCAACATTGATGGAGGCCCAAACAAGATGACACTAGCAAAAGCTAAGGAAGCTTACGTTAAGGGGATTCCAATAATATAACAAACTATAGTACTACAAAATCAGGAAAATAAAAATGGAACTTAGAAAGTTTAACAATAAAGTTGTAACGATGACAGACGTTGATAACCAGACCTTTGAGGGAATTTGTCTTTTTGAAGATAAGGATACTTTTGATGAAGAGTATGATGCTTTATCTGTTAAAACAGGTTTACGATGGACGAGGTTATTTGAAAATGAAATTTTAAAAGTTGAAATTGCTGATAAAATCGAGCAGTCAAAAAGCCCTTAGATTTTCTAGGGGCTTTTTATTCCACCAGTAGTTTTCAATCGTAATATGTCAATAATGCTCCTTCTCGATAACTACGAGCAAAATCTAGTAAGATTTCACTTTTGAGACGATCATACTCTGTTTTATCAATATCCAGTAACCTATATAGTTCTTTTAAAGTATGCTTTTGTTTTTGGGAAACAATAAATAAATTATAAAATATACCACGTTTCTTTTCGTCTAGGCCACTACTATAAGAGTCTATCATTTTGACCATCTCGATAGCTTTAGTTTCAAATGCGCCTGGAGTATCTCTAAGATTGGCTAACTTCTTCAGCGACTTGTAACTTTTTTAAAAAAAGAATAATCTTCACCAACTCCCTATTTTTCTAAGTATCTAAGCCCAATTCTGCTAAGATTTGACGTTTGTAGGCAATTTTTTGGACTTCCTTGTCCTCGTCTTCAGACCAATCTAGTTTAATTTCTGAAACAATCTGCCCAGGCCGATTTTTTAGGATGTAGATGCGGTCGCTAAGATTGAGGGCCTCTTCAATACTATGTGTGATGATCAAGGTCGTTAGTTGCAACTGTTTGTGAATCTCCAGATACCAAGCGTGGAGTTCCATCTTTG
The DNA here is from genome assembly GCF_019929365.1 of Streptococcus oralis. GTDB lineage: Bacteria > Bacillota > Bacilli > Lactobacillales > Streptococcaceae > Streptococcus > Streptococcus oralis_BT. Next base: position 178,189 of record NZ_JAHZPH010000003.1, read on the forward strand.
TCATCTCATCCAAAGCACTAAAGGCCTCATCCAAAAGAAAGAGCTTGTGCCCGAAAAGGTAGGTACGAAGCAAGGCCACACGCTGACGCATCCCACCACTGAGCTCATGAGGATACTTATCCTGTACGGCTGTCAGCTGGAAGGTCACAAGGATTTCATCCGCTCGAGCAATGGCCTCCGCCTTATCCACCTTTTGAATCAAGAGGGGCAGGATGATATTGCCAAGCACCGTCTTGTGCTCCAAGAGGAGATCCTTTTGCAGCATATAACTCACGCGCCCCTTAGGATTTTCCTCGCCGTCAAGGACAATTCGCCCTGACTGAACTTCTAAAATCCCAGCGATTAGGTTAAAGAGAGTGGTCTTTCCAACACCACTTGGTCCTAGGATAGAAACCACTTCACCCGAAGTCACCTGCAGGTTGATATCCTCTAAAATCTTTTCATCGCCATAGGCATAGCTTACGTGTTCTAGTCTAATTTCTGTCATTATTTTACAAATTCGTTAGTGAAGCCCTTGTCAGTCAGGTCTTCTTTGAGGATACCATGTTCTTTATCCCATTTGTAGAAGGCATTCCAGCGGTCAGCGTCAAATTGTCCCCATTTTTCCTTGTCACTTGCGTATTCTTTTGACAAGTATTTTTGAGATTCGATGACAAAGTCACGTTTTTCCTTGAGTTCAGGTGCGTTCTTAATGAGGATATCTGCAGCTTCTTCTGGATGTTCCATGGCATATTGGTAGCCTTTTTTGATAGCTTGGATAACTTTACGAGCTTCTTCCTTGTTGTCTTTTAGATAGTCATTGTTTGCGATGATAACGGGTGAGTAGTAGTCAAACTCCTTGACATAGTCTTTCAAGTACATGAAGTTAGCATCTACGCCTTGAGATTTGGCAAGAATACCATCCCAACCGTAGTAGATCCAAGCAGCGTCAAAGACGCCATTAGCAATCGGTGTAATCGAGTTTGAGTCGTTGTTTGGTACTTTTTCGACCTTCTCAAAGTCTCCACCTTGTGATTCTACCAAGGTTTTCAACATAGCAAGCTCAGTCGGGTCATTCCAGGTTCCGTATTTCTTCCCAACCAAGTCTTTTGGACTGGTGACATTGTCAGATTTTCGTGAGATGATCCCTGATGTATTGTGCTCAACGATAGCGGCAACGGCAGTGATTCCTGCCCCTTTTTCCAATTTCTTAGCCATGTAGTCTTGGAAATACACTGCAAATGGTGCCTTGCCATTGATCACCAAGTCAGATGAGCTTTCTTCAGGTGGCAATTTCAAATCAACATCCACTCCAGCTTCCTTGAAATAACCTTTTTCTTTAGCCACATAAAGTCCTGTGTGGTTAGTATTTGGCGTCCAGTCTAGGATAAAGTCAATCTTCTTGAGTTCTGCTTCTTTGTTATCCTTAGAAGCAGTTCCTTGACCACAAGCCACAAGCACGACAGCTACAAAAGCTGTTACTAGCGTTAAAAACACTTTCCATGTTTTCTTCATTTTGATTTCCTCTTTTCTTTTTCTAAAACATCCTTATCTTAGGGACGTTTCCATTTAATCACATATTTTTCACTAACATCGACCAATTTCATACCCAAAAGGCTGATAATCGACACCAGAATAATAATGGCAAACATGGTATCATACTGAAACAGTTTCTTGGACTGAATCATGTAGACACCTAGTCCTTCAAAGCCTCCCAACCACTCAGATACCACTGTTGTGATAAAGGCGTAGGAGACACTGACCCTCAGACCTGCATAAAAGTAAGGCAGACTGACCGGGATTTTAAAATGCCACAGGATTTGCCAAGGCTTGGCCCGCATCAGACTAAACAAGGTCAGCATATCCTTGTCACAATGCCTAAATCCGTCTAAAATGCTGACGATAATAGGGAAGGTTGTCGTCAAGATAATCAAGACAATCTTGGGCAAAATCCCATAACCTAGCCACAAGACTAAAATTGGGGCTATGGCAATCGTCGGAATGGTTTGGACAACCACCATCATAGGGTAGATAAGATCATTGAGCCAAGTTAGACTGTCCATAAGCACCGCCATGAGGCAAGCAATCAAGACTCCTAAAACCAGCCCCAGCAAAGCCACTCTCAAGGTCGCCCAGCTATGGTGCCAGAGAAATTCTCTGTCACGAGCAAAGGCCTGGAGGATCTCAAGAGGGGTTGGCAGGATAAACTTGGGTAAAAGTTTGAATATTCCTGCTAACTGCCAGACCGACAAGACTCCTATAAAGCCCAAAAGACTAATGTGTCGTCTCATCATACTTTTCAAGTTTCTCATCGATGCTTAAAATCTCTCCTACATTTATTTTGACATTGGCAAAGACATTATCTGCCTCCTGCCCTGCCACTTCTAGCGCTTCTTTGAGAATGCGCATGAGCTCATCCAACTCCCCTTCCAAGACCGTTTCAAAGGGTGTCACCACCATAGTCACAGATTGAGCTTGCAGATAAGCAATCACCTGATCGATAATAGCAATCCGGTCAATCCCCTGTGATAGGGGCAAGACTTGCAAGGCAATGCTTGCTTTCATAAAAACCTCCTCTTCTAGGCTTCCTTTTGACAAAAAGAAAACCCCTTCCATATACGGAAAAGGTGCAGAATTCGGCTAAGTATCCTTCCCTACGCTGGCATTACCCAGATCAGGTGCGGTCGAAGTTTAACACTTCCTCTCAGACTGTACACAGACTCCCGTATCTTATATGGACATATGATAACGCAAAAGCAAGGATAAGTCAAGGAAACTGCTTACAGAAAATCATGAAAAAGAGTTTGAAGGCAAGTACTTCAAACTCTATCATATCTTTCTTATTTAGCCTCGTACCAGGTTGCTCCTTCATTTTCATCTGCGATAAGGGGAACACTGAGCTGGATGGCTTCTTCCATGATTTGTTTCACCAGTGCTTTGACGGCTGCTAGTTCTGATTTCGGAACCTCAAGAACAATTTCATCGTGCACTTGCAACAGCATCTTGGTCTGATAACCACCTTCAACTAGAGCCTTGTCTAGCTGGATCATAGCGATTTTGAGAATATCTGCTGCTGAGCCCTGAATAGGAGAGTTGATTGCTGTCCGCTCTGCAAAACCACGAATGTTGAAGTTGCGCGAATTGATATCTGGCAGTTCACGACGACGCTTGAAGAGGGTCTCTACATAGCCCTTATCACGCGCTTCACGCACCACCTCATCCATGTAGTTTTTAATACCTGGGAAGCGTTCAAAGTAAGTGTCAATGTAGGTTTTGGCTTCCTTACGGCTGATGCCCAGATTATTAGACAAACCAAAGTCTGAAATCCCGTAAACTACTCCAAAGTTTACCGCCTTGGCATTACGACGGTCGTTTGGAGTCACATCCTCAGGACGTTCAATCCCAAAGACACGCATGGCTGTCGAGGTATGGATATCTGCTCCTTCTTGGAAAGCCTTAATTAAGTGCTCATCTTTAGAAATATGAGCCAAAACGCGCAACTCAATCTGCGAATAGTCCGAGCTGAGCAGCACACTATCCTCCCACTCAGGTACAAAAGCCTTACGAATGAGACGGCCTTGTTCCAAACGAACAGGGATATTTTGCAAGTTTGGATCCACACTAGACAAACGCCCTGTTTGAGTCAAATCCTGCACATAGCGCGTGTGGATCTTGCCATCAGCCAAAATCCAGTCCTGCAAACCAATCACATAGGTAGACTGGACCTTAGCAATCTGACGGTAGTCTAGAATTTTTTTAACAATCGGTGCAATAGGAGCCAATCGCTCTAGCACATCCACCGCTGTCGAGTAACCAGTCTTGGTTTTCTTAGTGTATTCTAGAGGAAGACCAAGCTTTTCAAAGAGAAGTACGCCCAACTGTTTAGGGGAATTGATATTAAACTCTTCACCAGCCAACTCATAGATTTCTTGAGTGAGTTGCTCAATGACGACCTCATTTTCAGCCTGCATCTCAAGCAAGGTTTCTTTTTTGACCTTGATACCAGCAATTTCCATCTTAGCAAGGACAAAAGCCAGAGGTTGCTCCATGTCATAGAGGAGATCTAACTGCCCATGTTCACTGAGTTTTTCAAGCAAAACAGGCTCAGTCTCAACCAATACAGCAACCTTGCGAGCCAAGTGCTCCAAGAATTTCTCGCGTTCAGGAATGGCTCTCTTGACACCCTTACCGTAGAAAGTCTCATCATCAGCCAGATAAGTCTGGCCATAGAGACTCGAAATGGTTGAAATTTCATTGTTCTCGACAGTAGAGAGGAGGTATTTGGCCAAGCGACTGTCAAAAGCAGGGGCCTGCAGGTTCAAGCCCAAGCGATTTAAAAGAACCTTCGCTTTCTTAAAGTCATACACTTTTAGAGGTGTTTTTTCTAGAAAATCCTTGAAAATCGGCTCCTGCAAGAGCTCAAGTTTATCTGTGGCGTAAAATTTATCCCCACAGGACCAGGCAAAACCAACCAAATCATCTGTATGGTAATTCTCACCAAAAAGCTCAAAGTGGAAGATAGAGTCGCCACTCAGCATGTCTTGACTGACTTGGTCAACGATGGCGAAATCCAAACTTTCAGGCGCATCCGTTGATGACACATTTAAAGCTTGCTTGAGCTGTTTGAAGCCCATCTCATCGTAGAATTTCCCGAGATTTTCCACATCTGGGCCATTATATACCAAGTCTTCCAGACCAATCTCAATCGGTGCCTGAGTCTCAATGGTCGCCAAGGTTTTAGACAGGAAAGCTTGTTCCTTGTCATTGATGAGATTTTCCTTCATCTTAGAAGCCTTCATCCCATCAATATTTTCATAAATACCCTCAAGCGAACCGTGTTCTAGCAAGAGCTTGATACCCGTCTTTTCACCAATCTTAGTAACACCAGGGATATTATCAGACTTATCCCCCATAAGAGCCTTAAGATCAATAAACTGAGCTGGGGTAATGCCCATCTTTTCCATAAGGTAATCTGGTGTAAAGGCCTCAAACTCAGCCACACCTTTCTTGGAAATCTCGACCACCGTATGCTCGTCCGTCAACTGGATCAAATCCTTATCTCCGCTAACGATTGTCACATCAAAAAAATCCTTCTCAGCCAAACGACCTAAGGTCCCGATGATATCATCCGCTTCATACTGGGGCAACTCATAATGGCGAATCCCAAGATGGTCTAACAACTCACGAATGAAGGGAAATTGCTCACGAAACTCATCTGGAGTTTTAGCACGGCCACCCTTGTAGTCTGCATACATCTCTGTTCGGAAAGTCGTCTTGCCTGCATCAAAGGCTACTAAAACATGACTGGGCTCAACCCGCTCCAAGACATGATTCAACATGAGTTGAAAGCCATAAATTGCATTGGTATGAAGGCCATTAGCATTTTTAAAACGATCCAACTGCTGATAGAGCGCAAAAAAAGCTCGAAAAGCAACAGAAGATCCATCAATTAATAATAATTTTTTCTTGTCCATACACCCATTATAAAGGAAAGAGGGGAAAAATACCATAGGAAAGAATAGGCAAATGGTAGTGAATCCCTCTTTTTTATATTCTTTCTAGATTCTCGCTCCATTACTATCTACTCGATAGCCATCCACAGTGGTATTCACTGCTAAAGCCCCTGAAGCCTTGACGTAGTAATACTTTCCTCCTACTTGGAACCACTGGCTAGACTTCATAGCCCCTGAACTCTCCAAATAATACCATGTTCCATTTTCCTTGAGCCATCCTGTCTGCATCTCCCCTGATGCCTTTAGATAGTACCAATGCAAGCCATCCTTCACCCAACCTGTTGACATGGTTCCATTTTCTTTGAAGTGATACCAACTGCCATTTATTTTCTTCCAACCAGTTGCGAGTTTCCCATTCTCACGGTAATTCCAAATACCGTTTTGCTTCTTCCAACCATTCTCCACCGATTCTGTTTCCGTATACTGGACATATCTCCTCATTCCACTATAGGATAGGTAACTAAGCCACTTATAACCTTCCTTTTCTACGATTTGATCGTAGCTAACATTTTCACCAGGATAGTAGTAGTCGATAACTTGCGCTGTACTTGACGGCTGGTTTCGAATGGCAGACTTTTGAGTAAACGTATGAGTCCCACTAGATGCCAGCCCTGACCTAATAGGATTTCCAGTTCTACCACCATTCCCTACCAAGTCCTTAAAATGGATAAAGCCTGTCATAGAGGTAGCTTTTACGCTGCGACGATTGTATTTCTCCCTAACTCCATAGTTATACTCTTCGATCTCAATCGTATCCCCTGATACATTTGATACCCAGGCCACATGCCCGTAGTAACCTTCTGTCGACCATGCAATAGCTCCAACTTCTGGCTTAGTATCCACACGGTAGCCTTCTCGCCTTGCGCGGTGCCCCCATTCATTTGCATTTCCGTAAGCAGGAGGGATCTCAAAGCCATTCACACTACTCAAACGAAAGGCTGCAAAAGACGTACACTGGCGAGAGTACATTCGCCATTGATCGATTTCAACACTACCATTTTTGTAGTGAAGCGGATAGTCATCTCCACGCGCTACACTGTCGGCCTGAACCGATTCCCCACCAAACAAAAAGGTACTCGTAATGAACAAAGTAGCCAGCCCTACACTCAACTGAGTACATCCACTCTTCTTAACTCCTGATTTAAAAAACGTCATTCATTCTCCTTAATAATATAAATTTCCGAGGTTACCCTCGTTTATACTATTCGGGAGAAAAAGAAAAAAGTGAGCAAAGCTCACTTCATTTTAGGATTCTTAGTCTAGATAGCGAATCAAGTTCTTTTCTGTCAAGATATCTGAGTAGGTGAAGGATTCAACGTAAACATTAGCTTGTTTATCTCCCTCAACATCCCCAAATTCAACGATAAATAGGGATGGATAAACCTCAATTAACTTACCCAATCTATTTTTTTGGCGCTTACGGCCATTCTCCAAAGTCATTTCAACGACTTGTCCCTCATGCGCCTTGATCTCTTCTTTGATTTTTTTCATCTTGGCTACATCTGTAAATGCATCTGACATCTTATGCCTCCCTCTTTGAGATACTTGAAAATTTATTGTATTCTTTTTGGAAAATCAATTCCACTGTTCCACGAGCTCCACTACGGTTTTTCTCGATGATAACCTCAACCTTGTTATTTGGAATTCCTTCCTCTTCTTCACCCGCACGATCGTAGTAGTCGTCACGGTATAGAAAGGCTACGATATCCGCATCCTGCTCGATAGAACCCGATTCACGAATATCAGACAAGACTGGTCTCTTATCCTGACGCTGTTCCACTCCACGAGATAACTGACTAAGAGCAATGACTGGAACCTTTAGCTCCTTAGCTAGAATTTTTAACTGACGGGAAATTTCAGAGACTTCTTGTTGACGGTTCTCACGACCAGTTCCTGTAATAAGCTGTAGGTAGTCGATCAAAATCAAGCCTAGATTGCCTGTTTCTTGAGCCAGTTTGCGTGAGCGCGAACGAATTTCCGTAATCCGAATCCCTGGTGTATCATCGATATAGATACTCGCGTTGGCCAGATTCCCTTGGGCAATGGTATACTTTTGCCATTCCTCATCAGTCAATTGACCCGTACGGATAGAATGGGACTCCACCAAGCCTTCGGCCGCCAACATACGATCTACTAGACTTTCCGCACCCATTTCCAGTGAAAAGATAGCTACAGTCTTGTCCAACTTAGTCCCGATGTTCTGAGCAATGTTCAAGGCAAAGGCTGTTTTACCGACCGCAGGACGAGCTGCGATAATAATCAGTTCCTCCTCATGGAGACCTGTCGTCATATGATCCAAATCACGGTAGCCCGTTGCAATACCAGTGATATCCGTTGTTTGTTGTGACCGAACTTCTAGGTTCCCAAAGTTGATATTTAGAATATCACGGATGTTCTTGAAACCACTACGATTGACATTTTCGCTAACATCAATGAGTCCCTTTTCAGCTTGAGCAATGATTTCATCTACAGGCTTAGAAGCCTCATAGGCTTGGTTGACAGAGTCTGTCAACTTGGAAATCAAGCGACGTAGCATAGCCTTTTCTGCAACGATTTTAGCATAATACTCCGCGTTAGCTGAAGTTGGTACAGAGTTGACAATTTCAACAAGATAGGACAAGCCACCAATATTTTGGAGATCCCCTTGGCTATCCAAAATCGTTCGAACTGTCGTCGCATCAATCGCCTCTCCACGATCCGACAAGTCTACCATCGCTTGGAAAATCAACCGATGAGCATACTTAAAGAAGTCTCGAGAATCAATGTATTCTCGGACAAAAACGAGCTTGCTCTCATCTATAAAAATAGCCCCCAAAACAGATTGTTCGGCCAAAATATCCTGAGGTTGAACTCGCAGTTCCTCTACTTCTGCCATCCGACTTTCCTTCCTTTTACAATCTTGTCAAGAAGTTGTAAACTTACCCTTCTTTTACACGAAGATTGATGACACTTGTAACATCTTGGTAGATTTTCACTGGTACATCAATCAAACCTACTGCTCGAATTGGTGCCTTTACTTGAATATGACGCTTGTCAATATTGATACCAAACTGCTTTTGCAATTCTTCTGCAATCTTCTTATTGGTGATTGAGCCAAATGTACGGCCATCTGGTCCAACCTTTTCAACAAACTCTACAACCGTTTCTTCTGCTTCAAGCTTGGCTTTGATTTCTCTTGCCTCTGCTAACATCTCTGCATGAGCCTTTTCTTCAGACTTCTGTTTTCCACGCAATTCACCGATTGCCTGAGCAGTCGCTTCCTTAGCCAAATTCTTTTTAATCAAGAAGTTTTGGGCGTAGCCAGTTGGCACTTCCTTGATTTCGCCTTTTTTCCCTTTTCCTTTGACATCTGCTAAAAAGATTACTTTCATTCTTCTTTCTCCTTTTCTTTTAGTTCATCCAAGATTAGTTGAGTCAATTTTTCTCCAACTTCTGATAGACTCATATCCTTAATCTGCGCAGCAGCTAGGTTAAAGTGACCACCACCGCCCAGTTCTTCCATAATTCGTTGCACATTGATTTTACTACGGCTTCGAGCCGAGATAGAGATGAATCCTTGTGTATTTTTTGCCAGAACGAAACTAGCCTCAATGCCAGACATAGCCAACATAGCATCGGCAGCCTTACTGATGACAACCGTATCATACGTAGTTGAGTCCTTAGCTTTGGCAATCAAGATATCTGAACCTAACTTACGACCTTGTAAAATGAGTTCATTTACCTCACGGTACTCTTCAAAATCTGTCGCAGCAATTTCCTGGATAGCAATACTATCACTTCCACGTGTTCGGAGGTAGCTAGCCACATCAAAAGTTCGACTCGTCACTCGAGATGTAAAATTCTTGGTGTCCAGCATCATACCAGCCATCAAAACACTGGCCTGCATACGACTCAAACGATTTTTCTTAGAATTTTGGAACTGAATCAATTCTGTGACTAACTCACTCGCACTACTTGCTCCACTTTCAATATACGTGATGACAGCATTCTCAGGGAAATCTTGATCACGTCTATGATGGTCAATGACAATGGTTTGAGTGAACAGTTCGTAAAAATTTTTCGATAAAGTCAAAGCCGTCTTGGAATGATCCACTAAAATCAACAAAGAGCGCTTGGTGACCAATCTCATCGCATCAGCCAGAGGCAAGAGCTTAGTGACACCCTCTTTTTCCAAAAAGTTGACCGCACGCTCGATATCTGGTGACATTTGATCTGCATCGTAGACCGCATAGCTATTTTCAGTGATATTGCTCGCAAACAGCTGCATACCAACCGCAGACCCCAAGGCATCCATATCCAGATTCTTATGACCAACTACAAATACCTGATCCACACTGCGAATCTTATCTGAAATAGCTGTCATCATGGCTCTCGTACGTGTTCTTGTTCTCTTAACAGAGGCTGCGGAACCACCACCAAAGTAGACTGGATTCTTGGTTTCATCATTTTCCTTGACAACCACCTGGTCCCCACCACGAACCTCAGCTAAGTTCAAGTTTCTTAAAGCAACTTTCCCTATCTCATCATGATTTCCATCACCATAAGAAAAGCCCATGCTCAAGGTCAATGGCAGCTGTCTCTGTTTTGCCTCCTCACGAAAGGCATCAATCACAGAGAATTTATCATTCATCAATTCCTCGAGTACTGTGTAATCTGTGAATACATAAAAACGATCCATCCCCACACGCCGAGAAAACATGGCATACTTACTAGCAAATTCTGAAACAAAATTAGCTACAAAACTATTGATATGACTGATATCGGAGTCGGATGTCGCATCCTCCAAATCATCGTAATTATCCACTGAGATGACCCCGATGACTGGACGACTAGTTACCAATTCAACAGTAGCTTCATACTCCCCAGAAACATCAAAGAAATACAAAACACCTGAGGCCTTATCCATATGAACAGCATATCGTGTTTCCCCCAAGTTAGCATAAGAACCAGGGTTCCCTACAGAAGCCTTGATGATAGTTTGAATCAAGTCAACATCAATTTCGCCTTCTTCAGTCGTCAAAATCAACTCAGCATAAGGATTAAACCATTCGACTTCGCCACTAGATAAGTCTAATTTCAGAACACCAACTGGCATTTGATCGAGCAACGTGTTCAAGCTATCTTCCGCTTGATGGTTTACGTATTGGATTTGTTCAATTTCGCTCTTTTCATACTGTTTTTTTTGCCAGATGAATAAAAGCAGATAAAGAAGTACAAATAAAAACAAGGCACTGATTGTTACAACATTATTTTGTGAAAAAATAATCAGCATTGTTAAGGTTCCGAAAGTTGCAATCCCTAGTAGAACCGCAGAAATCGGGGTTAAATTATTTTTTTTCATTCTAAACCTCTTGCGCATTATTATATCACAAATGCCCTTAAAAAGCGACCTTTAAAAAGTGGTAAGCCTCCTTTTCCTTATTGATTTTTTTATGGTTTTAATGCAAAAAAGAGAATAAGCTCATTATCCTCCTGCACTAAGATTACTACCATCTAACGTTCAACGATGAGGGCTGTTCCCATCCCTCCCCCGATACAGAGAGTTGCTAAACCAGTTTTGGCATCACGTTTCATCATCTCATGTACCAGAGTCACTAGGATACGGCAGCCTGAAGCTCCAATTGGGTGACCAAGAGCAATCGCACCACCATTGACATTGACAATATCTGTGTTAAATCCAAGTGTTTTCCCAACCGCACAAGCCTGAGCAGCAAAGGCTTCATTTGACTCGATCAAGTCGAGATCATCAACTGTCAAATTGCCTTTTTCAAGCGCCTTGCGAGTCGCATAAATCGGTCCACATCCCATCATCTTAGGATCCAAACCTGCACTTGCATACGAACGAATGCGGACAATCACTGGCAATCCTAATTCTTCAGCTTTTTCAGCACTCATGATTAGGACTGCTGCTGCCCCATCATTGATGCCTGAGGCATTTCCCGCTGTAACAGAACCGTCTTTTTTGAAAACAGGACCTAGCTTAGACAAGCTCTCCAAGCTGGCATCTTTTCTAGGAAATTCATCTGTATCAAAGACAATAGGATCACCTTTGCGTTGAGGAATGACCACTGGAACAATCTCTTTCTTAAAGCGTCCAGATTCTATAGCCGCCACTGCTCGTTTTTGTGATTCCAAAGCAAGAGCATCTTGTTCATCCCGGCTAATACCATATTCTTCAGCCACATTCTCAGCTGTAATCCCCATATGGTATTCGTTAAAAGCATCAGACAAACCGTCCTTAATCATGGTGTCTACCACTTTCGAATCGCCCATACGGCCACCCCAACGGAAGCTTGGCAAAACATATGGTGCCTGACTCATGTTTTCTGCACCACCAGCTACGACAATATCTGCATCGCCACACTGAATCGCTTGAGCAGCTAACTGAACTGCCTTCAAACCAGAACCACAAACCTTATTAATAGTAAAGGCTGGTGTAAATTCAGGAAGTCCCGCATGAATACTCATTTGGCGAGCCACATTTTGCCCTAAACCAGCGCCAAGGACATTCCCCATAATCACTTCATCTACCTGCTCTGGTTTAATATTCGCTTTTTCCAAAGCGCTCTTAATGACCAAAGCTCCCAAATCAACAGCAGAAACATTCTTCAAGCTCCCTCCAAAGGAACCAATAGGAGTTCGCACTGCTGAAACAATCACTACGTCTTTCATAACTACCTCCATTTATACCTTGTATAATGATGCAATACAAAAGTGGTTTACAATTGTGTAAACCACTTTTACATAGTTGTCAAGATTTTATGATTCCTTAACTTCTAGCAAACCAACTTCACCATCTTCGCGGCGATACAAAACATTTGTTGTTTGATCTTCTACATCTACATAGATAAAGAAATCATGTCCCAACAAGTCCATTTGAAGAAGAGCTTCTTCCAAATCCATTGGTTTTAAATCAATTTGTTTTGAACGAACCACTTTTGGCTGCACAACATTTGCATCTTCAACTAGAGCATCTGTAAAGAGTTGGCTTGTTGCAACCTTATTTTTATTCTTGCGTTCGATTTTTGTTTTATTTTTTCGAATCTGGCGTTCAATTTTATCTGTTACAAGATCGATAGAACCATACATATCTTGAGAAATATCTTCTGCACGAAGGGTAATTGATCCAAGTGGAATTGTTACTTCAACTTTTGCTGTTTTTTCACGGTAAACTTTCAAGTTGACACGTGCATCCAACTCTTGTTCAGGTTGAAAATATTTTTCGATCTTTTCGAGTTTAGAAACTACATAATTGCGAATTGCTTCTGTTACTTCTAGGTTTTCACCACGGATACTATATTTAATCATATAAGTACCTTCTTTCTAAACATTTTTATTTTTCTAACTATATTATAACGCTTTCATTTTCATTTTGCAAATTTTTTCCTTATCTTACAAGAGAAAAAGTTTTGACTTCCAAAACACCTGCCTCTTCAAAAAGTCGCTTCACACGATTGATAGTCGCCCCTGTCGTATAGATGTCATCAATAACCAAAATCTTCTTAGGAAGAGGGGCTTCCGTTTTAATATAAAAGGGAATTTCTGTAGCTAATCGTTCTGAGCGATTCTTAGAAGAACTAGCCTTCTCTTCTCTTTTCCCTAGTAAATCTTGAAAGGAAAATCCTGCCGTCTCAACCAAACCTTCAACCTGATTAAATCCTCTCTCAAGCAATCTTTCAGGACTTAGGGGAATTACCACAAATTCATAGTCTCTATACTTTTTCAACTCATCTGCAAGTACAGGAGTAAAAACCTTTCTAAGCAGAAAATCCCCATCAAACTTATATCGACTAAAGAAGTCTTTCATAGCTTGATTATAGGTGAAGATTGCTTTATGATCAACTTGAATCCCATCTTCACACCAAAGTTTACAATCTTGACACGTTGTTGACAACCCTCTTTTCATGCAGTTTGGACAATGGTCTTCACCAATCTTCTCAAAAGTAGAATCACAAGCTGAGCAAAGATAGTTGTGCTCATTCTTAAACAGTAAGAGGTGACTAAATGTCAAGTCACTCTTTGTTGACTGGCCACATAATAAACAATTCATAATCCCGCCTCCTTGTTCATCTGCTTGATTTCCTTGATTGCCTTTTTGATGGAAGTATTTAATCCATCATGAAAGAAGAGCAACTCACCAGTCGGTCTATTCATACTGCGCCCAACTCGCCCTCCAATCTGAATCAAGCTAGATTTTGTAAAGAGACGATGATTAGCTTCTACTACGAAAACATCCACACAAGGGAAGGTAACTCCACGTTCCAAGATTGTCGTACTGATCAGTATTGTTAGCTTTCCATCTCGAAAAGCTTGCACCTGCTCTAATCGGTCTTCTGTGACAGAAGATACAGAACCGATATTCTCATCTGGGAAATGCACCTGTAGTATTTCTTTTAATTTTTCGCCTTTCTTAATCTCTGATGCAAAAATCAGCAGAGGATAACCTGTTCTTCTCTGTTTCTCAATGTAGGTCTTTAACTTAGATGACAACTGACTTTTCTCTAAACAACGATTAAAATCCGATAACCAAACTGGTTTTGGAATAATTAAAGGATTTCCATGAAATCGTCTAGGCAAGCTCAATCGTTTTAATTCTCCTAAGCGAACCTTCCTATCTAACTCATCTGTAGAAGTTGCTGTAAGGAATATCCTTAATCCATCCTCCTTTACACTATTCTTTACAGCATAGTAAAGCATAGAATTGTCAACATAAGGAAAGGCATCTACCTCATCCACTATCAACAAATCAAAAGCATGATAAAATTTTAACAACTGATGAGTTGTTGCAACTACTAAGGGAGTTCGAAAATAGGGATCTGATTCGCCATGAAGTAGTGCTATATCGCAAGCAAAGTCATTCTGCAGTCGCTTATACAGTTCCAAACACACATCAATTCGAGGACTTGCTAAACAAACTGCACCACCATCATCAATCACTTTGGCAACAACTTGATAAATCATCTCTGTCTTTCCAGCACCTGTCACAGCATGAACTAAAGTCGGTTCTTTCTTTTCGACTGCTCGAATCAACCCCTCCGATACCTTCTCTTGAAAAGAAGTCAATTGGCCACGCCATTTAAGAACATCTTGTTTCGGAAAAACCTCCTGTGGAAAATAGTATAAAGCCTGATCGCTCCTTACTCGTTTCATCAACAAGCACTCCCTGCAATAGTAAGCACCAACAGGCAAATACCATTCTTCCAAAATAAGACTGTCACAACGTTGACAAAGCAGCTTTCCCTTCTCTTTTCTTATTGCTGGCAGTTTCACTGCTGCCTCTCGTTCTTCTTTGGTTAATTCTTTCTCAGTAAACAAGCGACCGAGATAATTTGGATTTACTTTCATACTTCTTTATTCGTAAAAATCTAGCACTTTGAAGCTTTTTTTAGTACAATAAAATCATGGAATTTAGAACAATTAAAGAGGACGGGCAGGTCCAAGAAGAAATTAAAAAGTCACGCTTTATCTGTCATGTAAAGCGTGTCTATAGTGAAGAAGAGGCTCGTGATTTCATCACGACCATCAAAAAAGAACACTACAAAGCTACCCATAACTGCTCAGCTTTTATTGTAGGGGAACGAAGTGAAATCAAGCGTACGAGTGATGATGGTGAGCCTAGTGGTACTGCTGGAGTCCCTATGCTCGGTGTCTTAGAAAATCACAATCTTACCAATGTCTGCGTAGTGGTTACTCGCTACTTCGGGGGAATTAAGCTAGGTGCTGGTGGTTTAATTCGTGCTTATGCAGGTAGTGTGGCCTTGGCTGTCAAAGAGATTGGCATTATTGAAATCAAAGAGCAGGCTGGTATAGCCATTCAAATGTCCTATACTCAGTATCAAGAATATGGTAATTTTCTTAGAGAACACGATCTCATGGAACTAGAAACAAACTTTACAGATCAAGTTGATACGATGATTTATGTTGACAAGGAAGAGAAAGAAAATATCAAAGCTGCTCTTGTAGAGTTTTTTAATGGAAAGGTTACTTTAACAGATCAAGGTTTACGGGAGGTTGAAGTTCCTGTAAACTTAGTGTAAATCTGTAAATAAATAGTACCTACTAAATTTACTCTCAGATTCACAGCCTAGATGCTTGATATAAAAAAATCCTATCACTTCGATAGGATTTCTATATTTTACAAATAGCCTTGAGCGCGTTATACTAGTATCATCTTATACAAAGAGGTATATCTATGGCTATTTATAACAATATCACTGAACTAATCGGACAAACACCGATTGTTAAACTTAACAACATTGTTCCAGAGGGTGCTGCAGATGTTTATGTAAAACTTGAAGCTTTTAACCCTGGATCGTCAGTAAAAGACCGTATTGCCCTTAGCATGATTGAAAAAGCGGAACAAGATGGTATTCTAAAACCAGGTGCTACCATTGTTGAGGCAACGAGTGGAAATACTGGTATCGGACTTTCTTGGGTAGGTGCTGCTAAGGGATATAAAGTTGTTATCGTCATGCCCGAAACGATGAGTGTGGAACGACGTAAGATTATCCAAGCCTATGGTGCTGAACTCGTCCTTACTCCTGGTAGCGAAGGAATGAAAGGCGCAATTGCCAAGGCTCAGGAGATCGCAGCTGAACGTGACGGCTTCCTTCCACTCCAATTTAACAATCCAGCTAATCCTGAAGTACACGAAAGAACAACAGGAGCTGAAATACTGGCTGCTTTCGGTTCTGATGGACTAGATGCTTTTGTGGGTGGTGTTGGTACTGGTGGAACGATTTCAGGTGTTTCTCACGCTCTTAAAGCAGCAAATCCAGACATTCAAGTTTATGCAGTTGAGGCAGACGAGTCAGCTATCTTGTCTGGTGAAAAACCAGGACCTCACAAAATTCAAGGTATCTCAGCTGGATTTATTCCTGATACACTTGATACAAAAGCCTATGACGGTATCGTCCGTGTAACATCAGATGATGCCCTTGCGCTTGGCCGTGAAATCGGCGGAAAAGAAGGGTTCCTTGTTGGGATTTCTTCAGCCGCAGCGATTTACGGGGCAATTGAAGTTGCCAAAAAATTAGGTACAGGTAAGAAAGTCCTTGCTTTAGCACCAGATAACGGCGAACGTTATTTGTCTACAGCACTCTATGAATTTGAAGTGTAGTCTCCTAAATGCACTTAGCCCTTATTAAAGGGCTTTTTGTTTACTCAAGAGCCTACTCTCTAGACCAAAAGAAAAAGGAAGCAGTTTTGCTTCCTTTTTCATTAGTTATTCAAGGCTGCTGCCATTGTAGCTGCAACTTCAGCTTCGAAGTCATTTGCAGCTTTCTCGATACCTTCACCAACTTCAAAGCGAGCGAACTCAACTACTGAAGCGTTAACTGAATCAAGGTATGCTTCAACTGTCTTGCTATCGTCCATGATGTAGACCTGAGCAAGAAGTGTGTAAGCTTGGTCAACTTTAGTGTTGTCAAGCATGAAGCGATCCATTTTACCTGGGATGATTTTGTCCCAGATTTTTTCTGGTTTGCCTTCTGCAGCCAACTCAGCTTTGATGTCAGCTTCAGCTTGAGCAATTACTTCTTCAGTCAATTGTGCTTTTGATCCATACTTCAAGTGTGGAAGGGCTGGTTTGTTAACCATTGCACGGCTTTCGTTGTCTTGGTCGATTACGTGGTTCAATTGTGCTAACTCATCTTTAACGAATTGAGCGTCCAATTCTTTGTATGAAAGAACTGTTGGTTTCATCGCTGCGATGTGCATTGACAATTGTTTAGCAAGAGCTTCGTCTCCACCTTCGATAACTGAGATAACACCGATACGACCACCATTGTGTTGGTAAGCTCCAAAGTGTTGTGCATCTGTTTTTTCGATCAAAGCAAAACGACGGAATGAGATTTTTTCTCCGATAGTTGCTGTTGCAGATACATAGGCTGCTTCAAGAGTTTCACCTGAAGGCATTGTCAAAGCAAGTGCTTCTTCGTTGTTAGCTGGTTTTCCTTCAGCAATTACTTTAGCTGTAGCATTTACCAAGTCAACGAATTGAGCGTTTTTCGCAACGAAGTCAGTTTCAGCGTTTACTTCAATTACTGCTGCAACATTACCGTTAACATAAACACCAGTCAAACCTTCTGCAGCAACGCGGTCAGCTTTCTTAGCTGCTTTCGCCATACCTTTTTCACGAAGCAATTCAATCGCTTTTTCGATATCACCGTCTGTTTCTACAAGCGCTTTTTTAGCGTCCATAACACCGGCACCAGATTTTTCACGCAACTCTTTTACAAGTTTAGCTGTAATTTCTGCCATTTTGATTCTCCTATATTTTTTAAAAATAGGAGAGCCGGGCTACGCCCCGCCCTCCTAGGTAATTACTATTTATATGAATTAAGCGTTATCGCCTTCTACAACTTCAACGATTTCTTCGATTGAGTCTGCTTGAGCTTCTGAAGCTGCAAATTCTGCTTCAACTGCTGCTGCATCTTCACCTTGACGTCCTTCGATGATAGCGTCAGCCAATTTAGCTGTAATCAATTTAACAGCGCGGATAGCGTCATCGTTAGCTGGGATGATTACATCAATATCGTCTGGATCAGTGTTTGTGTCAACCATCGCTACAACTGGGATACCCAATTTTTTAGCTTCTTTAACAGCGATTTGTTCTTTATGTGGGTCAACTACGTACATTACATCAGGGATACGAGGCATATCTTCGATACCACCCAAGAATTTTTCAAGACGTGCACGTTGTTTGTTAAGAAGTGCAACTTCTTTCTTAGGAAGAACGTCGAAGATTCCTTCTTCTTCCATACGTTTGATTTCTTTCAAACGAGCAATACGTTTTTGGATAGTTCCCCAGTTAGTAAGAGTTCCACCCAACCAACGGTGGTTGATGAAGTATTGACCTGAACGTACAGCTTCTTCAGCAACAGCGTCAGCAGCTTGTTTCTTAGTACCAACAAACAATACAACTGCATCGTTAGCTGCTGCGTCACGCATAAAGTCGTATGCTTGATCAGCGTATTTTACAGTTTGTTGCAAGTCGATAACGTGGATTCCGTTACGCTCAGTGAAGATGTACTTAGCCATCTTAGGGTTCCAGCGACGAGTTTGATGACCAAAGTGTACACCAGCCTCAAGAAGTTGTTTCATTGAAATTACTGCCATGAGTATTTCTCCTTTTTGTTTTTTCCTCTTCTCGATTTCAACTTGCAAAACGACCCAAGGGCAACAGTTTCACAATTCATCAAGAATGAGTATTATCGTTTACACGACAGGTTTCATTTTATCATATTTCAACAGTATTTTCAAGCTATTTAGTAGAATTTTAGTGGGACTTTCGGATAAAAACATTAAAAGAGACTCGATTGAGTCTCTTCGTTTTATACATTAGTTTGGATAGATGTATGTTACGTAACCTTCAGAAGTTGTAGTTGGGTTGAACCATCCACGTTTGTTTCCGATTGTACGATCTCCACCGTAGTTTGATTCTGATACTTGAATACGAGTTGATGATGAAACTGCTGTAACAACCGCTACGTGTCCATAACCACCATCATTCCAACATGCAATCGCACCAACTTGTGGAGTTGAACCTGTACGGAATCCTGCTGCGGCTGCACTTGTTGCCCACTGAGCTCCGTTGCCCCAGTAATCTCCAGCCCAAGGTGCCAATGTTTTAGCTCCCCAAGTACATTCACCAGTTGGATAACTTGAAGCATTTGAGCTGTAAGTTGGACGTTGTCTAGCAGGCGCTGGCGCAGGTGCCGGAGTGTAGCTTGAATCCTCCTCGTCAGTTGTTGATGTTGCTTGTACTTGAGCTGAGAAACTTGTGTTTCCAGAAGCAACAACTGATTGCTGTTGACTTGTTTGACGTGCTCTGTAAGCTGCTTCTGCTTCTGCTGCAGCACGTGCTTCTGCCTCTGCTGCTGCTTTCTGCTCTAGCAAACTAGCTTTCTCACCTTCTGCAGTAGTTTTCTCAGCAGCAAGATTCAACTCTGCAACCTTCAACTCAGCTTGCTTAGTTGTCAATGCCTGCGCATCATCAGCCAGTTTTTGTTGGTTCGCAATAACTGTATTGATTGCTTCATTATTGGCTACTTGTTTATCAGAAATTGCTTTTTTATCAGCCTTTTGTTGCTCCAACATTTTGTTGTTAGCCGATACAATCTCGCTCATTGCAGCAACACGCGAAATGGCTTCTGTGATTGATTTTGAGTTTACAATTGTATTAATGTAGCTAGTCGCAGCTCCATTTGTCTGTGCGCTACGTGCTTGTTTTTCTAAAGAAGCATTACGAGCCACGATATTTTTAGAAAGCTCTGTAATTTCTCCTTCAAGTTTTTTAGATTCAGCTTGTAATTTTTCGTTTTCAGCTTGCAAGCTTGCTTGCTCTGCTTGAATTGTTGAAACTTGACCTTGGATTTGATCCACTTGCTTTTGAGCTTCTTGTTGTTGCTCTGTTAAACTGCTAATTTTATTATCTTGAGCAGCAATTTTTTCATCAGTTGTTTCTGCACGAACAGTTGTCAATACTGCCGTTTGTGAGACCAATACTGTACTTAACAAAAGTGACGCTAAGATTTTTTTCTTCATATTCTATCGATACTCCTTCTATTTGAGACATTACTAGTATACCAAAAAAAGACATAATAAATATTACGCCTTTGTTACATTTATATTTCTTTCTCATAGATAATATTTTTCAAAAATGTATTGGAAAATCGCCATCCATAAGAAGTTCAGAATCATTGAAGGGACAAGGCTATAAACAATGAAAACCGGCATAGAATCTACAGTCAGTCCCACAGCAAGAGCCAAAAGATAGCTCCCCATATCAAACAGAAAACTGATCACAATAATGGTCAACATCCTTGTCCAACGATTTGTCAAAATCACGCTGTTAAACTTGTGGAGCGAAGCACCTATCAAGATAAACAAAAGCGTGGCAATTCCAATCAAGTGGAAAAAATAAATATCATAAACCAAACCCACTATACAACAATAGGCTAGATAGAGATACTCCGAGACCTCGATTGTCTCAAATAAGAGAAACAAGAATAGAAAATGACTGGCTAAATGAAAGTGGGGGAAGAAGGATCCCACCAGTTGTCCAATATGAGCATCAATTAGCACAACAAAAGGGAGTAAAAAGAAAATACCAATTTGTTTTAACAATCTCATTGCTAATTCCCCACTAACTCTACCACATGAAGATCTTTGATATCAGCACTTAACTTTACAGTTACCTCTCGTGTTAGATAGTCACTGCTGTGCGTTGTACCAACAATTTCTCCAACAGGAATATCTTTGACATTAAAGTTTCCTAGCCCACCTGTAGTCACCTTGTCTCCAGCACTGATGTCACTATTACTATTTAATTGACTGATTTTAAGCAGTTCAGATTCCTTGTCATAACCAACGATAATTCCGTAAATTTCAGTAGAACCATGTTGGATTTTAACAGAGATCTTATCCGTGTTTTCAGCGTTGGTTAAAAGATTGACAGTTGTTGAATGATCTTCCACCTTTGAAACACTACCAACCAAGCCCCCATTTGCAATGGCCAACATATTTTCAGAAGCTCCTTTTGAACTTCCCGCATCAATTGTTAACTCTTGCTTCCAAGATACTGGAGCACGCATAATCACATCTGCTGCTAGGGTTTTTGTAGCCTGCAATTTTGACTTCATCTCTAGCAACTGACGTAGTTGTTCATTTTCTGTTTTTAAACGTTCTGATTGATTAGACTCCACCTCTAATTGATAGAGTTGTTTTTTTAGACTCTCGTTTTCATTGTAAGTCTGCGTCAAATGGCCCAAATCCGATTTGAAAGTATCAAACCATTGAAAGGGTTTTTGAACAATTCTATCTACTAAAGAAATCCCATCTCCTAGTTTTGTCACAATAGCACTTGAATAGGTTGTAACTAATAGAACAGAAACTGCCAGAACTGTGACAAAAACGATGATTAGATATTTTGATTTTTTAAAACGGTTCATATTCCTACCTTTTTACTAAAGATCTACTACTGTGATTTTTTATCAATCTTACAAATCCACTAAGATTTTAAGAAAAATAAGAGACATCCCAGCACCAGAATCACAAGAATCGCCAGTGTATCCTTTTGACTCCATCTCAACTGTCTATACTGGCTTCTACCCTTTCCTCCCTTATAACCACGCGCTTCCATGGCAATTGCTAATGAATCTGCACGCTTTAAGCTCGTCGCAAAAAGAGGAATTAAAATCGGAATCATAGCCTTTACTTTTTGAACGATACTACCTTCACCAAAGTCAACTCCACGAGCCTTCTGAGCATTCATAATTCGCGTTGTGTCATCCATCAAGGTTGGAACAAAACGCAAACTCATTGATAACATGAGGCCAATTTCATGAACGGGAACTTTCACGCGTTTCAGCGGTGCTAAAAGAGCTTCAACTGCAGCTGCCAGACTCAAAGGCATGGTCGTTAATGTTAGCAAGGTTGAAAAGAAAATAATCAACACAAAACGACAGAAAATGATTCCTGCTTGTTGCAAAGCATAATCCGTTATTCTTATAAAAGAAAACTCAAATAAGACATTTCCACTTGAAATGAAAAAGAGCTGAAATAGAGTCGTAAAAGCAATCAAGAAAAACATAGATTTTAATCCCTGGACAAAAAACGAGAGGGAAACGCCCGACAAAGCGATAAATATACCTGTTGCTACAAAAAGAATGAGATTGGCGAGGGGATTGTTGGCCCAAAATACAATCAAAATCAACAGGATCATAGCGAGCAATTTGCTACGGGGATCCAAGCGATGAATGATAGAATCTCCTGGTATATAACGCCCTAAAATCATACTATCCATTTAGCGACTCCTTAAACTCCTCTATCTTGATTGGCAGTTTTTTAAAAGCTACACCTCTATCTGCCAAACGTTTACAAAAGGCTGTGATTTTAGGCACACCTAACTGTACATTTTCCATAGAGGCTACATCTTGGAAAACTTCGCTCGGTTTGCCACTTTTGACTAAACGCCCCTTTTCCATAACGTAAACCTGATCAGCATACTCAGCTACGTCATCCATCAAATGCGTTACCAGAACGATTGTCATTCCAGCAAGGTGAAGTTTTTTAAACAGGGTCATCAATTCTTTTCTGCCCAGAGGATCTAGCCCTGCTGTTGGCTCATCCAAAACCAAGACAGTTGGCTCCATAGCTAGCATACCTGCTATAGCCACACGTCTCATCTGGCCACCCGAAAGTTCAAAAGGACTGCGCTCAAAGAGTGACTCATCGATGCCCACCAAGGCTAACTTTTCACGCGCAATTTTCTTGGCTTCTTCCTCAGAAACTCCAAAATTTTGTGGTCCAAACGCAACATCTTTCAAAACAGTCTCTTCGAAAATCTGATTTTCAGCAAATTGAAACACTAGACCAACCCGCTTTCGAATCTGGCGAATTTCTTTATTTGTTGATGTAGGGGTAATGATGGTATCGAAAACTCGAACAGAACCCTTAGTTGGAACCAATAGGCCATTTAAAAGCTGTAAAATCGTTGATTTCCCACTACCCGTGTGTCCTACTAAAGCTGTATAGGAACCCTCCTCAATCGTCAAGGAAACATCAGTCAAAGCTGATGAAGATAGGGGAGTCCCCTCTTGATAGGTAAAGCTCACATTTTCTAGAGTAATTCCCATAACTTGTCCTCTAGCTCTCCTTCTGTCAAATAGCCATCTGGCAACTGATATCCAGTTTCTCTCAAAGATTCTCTCAATTGATTAGTAAAAGGCTCATCTAACCCTATCTGGTCAAGGTCATCCCGAGAAAAAAGTTCTCTTGGGCTGCTGGTTGACTCCACTTGGCCTTTTTTCATGACCAAGACACGATCACTCATCGCAACTTCTTCCAAATCGTGCGTAATGGAGACGACTGTCATCTGGTGGTCTTTTCGAATCTCTTGAACAGTCTGAATCAGTTCTCTGCGTCCCTCGGGATCCAACATACTTGTAGCCTCGTCCAGAATCAAAATAGCTGGTCTCAAGGCAACAACTCCTGCAATAGCCACCCGTTGTTTTTGTCCACCAGACAAACGAGCTGGTTCTCTCTTCTTAAATTCCAGCATACCTACCAACTCCAAAGATTCAGCCACTCTCTTTTTCATTTCTTCACGAGGAAGTCCCTGATTTTCTAAACCAAAGGCAACATCATCTTCAACAGTTGCGCCCACAAACTGGTTATCTGGATTTTGAAAAACCATACCAATTTGACGACGCAAGTCCCAAACATTCTCAGAAGACAGCAGTTGACCATCTATCCAGATTTCTCCAGACTCTGCTTCAAGCAAGCCATCAATCAAACGGATAGTTGTCGATTTCCCACTTCCATTATGACCTACAATCGAAAGCCATTCTCCACGTTTCACGTGAAACGAGACATTATTAACATCATAATGTTCCTGGTCTTCCTTGTAACGAAAAGACAGATCTTTTACTTCAATAACTGATTTCATTTCGAACCAAATGTCCCTTTGAATACATGAGCGCTACCCTTGAAATAATCATAACCAGAGTAGATAGTGAAAAACAAAGCGATATAAAGCAACAGTTGCCCAATTAAATTCCAATGTAAGAGCAAAAAGATAATAGCAAACATCTGACTAAAGGTCTTGATTTTCCCTGGCATCGCTGCTGCTAGAACTGTCCCTCCCGTCTCAACGAGCAACAGACGTAGGCCTGTCACAGCGAGTTCACGACAGATGATAATAGCAACAACCCAAGCTGGAGCCATACCCAACTCAATCAACATGATAAAAGCTGACATAACCAACAACTTATCCGCCATTGGATCTGCAAACTTTCCAAAGTTGCTGACCACATTCCATTTGCGAGCAAGATAACCATCAAGATAATCCGTTATACTAGCAACTGCAAAGATGATCGCTGCCAGCAGGTGACTGCCTTGTGAATGACCCAAAGTCAAAATAAGAATAAAGAGAGGTATAAAGAGAATTCTACCAATAGTTAATATATTAGGAATTTGTTCTTTCTTCATTGGTTTTTCCTTAATCTGTAGTGAATGTAAGTGTTACAGTTCCAGTCTGAGTTGTCAGCTTCGAGGTGTCGATCGTTTGATTGTCCACAGTTAAAGTAACTCCCTTCACTACACCTAAGGTGATAGTAACGGGATTCTTAGTTGAAACTGCTGTTTTTGCATTTTTATTGTCTGCGGATAGTGTCACACCACCCTCCAGCTCACTTCCTGAAACACTAACCCAGCTAGTTACATCCGAAACTGCCAGCTGAACCGTAGCTGTTTCCTTACTCGTTTTATACCGAGCTTCAATGCGGTTTCCTTCGCCTGACACTGTAATAGTTGATTCCGTAGTAGAAGATGGGCTAGACGTCTGACTACTAGAAGATGAACTAGATGAGGTTGTGGAACTAGTTGAGCTAACAACACTATAATTAGGCGAAGAAGGACGCGTTGGTTGAGTCTGGATATAATTCCAAACATAATAAGTCACAAAAATTAAAATCGACAAGGCAAATAAAATGAAATAAATCAAGGGCAGATAAGACGTTTTTTTCTTATTTGATCGTCTGCGACCAGACAAGTCTTCTTCATCGACATCTACCTCTTCATAAGTGATCATACTACCTGAATCATAGGCATCCAAAATAATTCGTTCATCCAATTCAACTGCCCAAGCATATTTTCTCAAAAAAGAACGAGCGTAGAAGGTACTAGGGAGTTGATCAAAATCATCTGCCTCCATAGCTTCTAATAAATTCATCTGAATATCCGTTTTTGCCTGCAGTTCTTCTATACTTAATCCCTGGTTAATTCTGGCTAGACGCAGAACCTCACCAATTGTTTTTTTTCTCATACTTAGCATTCCTTCTTTCTAGGGTTACTTAATCTTTTAAGCTGGAAAGATTGTAAAATCAACTAGATCACCATCATCTATCAAACGATGACCTGCTTCAAGAACATCGTCTAAAGTAATTTCTTGTAAAATTTTTGGTAAATCCAAAATAGTTTCTCCTCTGTCGACTGGTTCATACTGTGTCGCAATAAACTCCAAGGAGTTCATACTACTGAAAAATTCCCCAAACATCTCACTCTTAACAAGATCCAGATGTTCCTCTGTAAGATCTGAATCTTTCGTAAAGTTGCGAATAGCCTTTCGAAATTGATGCGACAACGAAACAGGTTCTTTCGTTTCCATCGTCAACATCACAAAATGAAAGCGACTGTTGACTTCAACCTCAAGTGACAATGACGCATCTAACTTCCCATTCTCATATAACTTTTGAAATCGCTCAGAAGTCCAACCAAACATCATCGTAAACAATAATTTTAGCAAAATATTATAACGGTAGCAATCTTCTGCTGCCACCTCACCTGCTCCCCTAATTCCAACAGCAAGTTTTGGTGAAGAGACTTCCATCCGAAGGCTATCTGTTTCTTTGACAGCTTGTAAAGTAAGCTTCTCCTTCCTTACTACCATGTCTTCCAAGTTTCTAAGTTTCTTTTGTGAAAAATACTTCTCAACCGTATCTACATCAAAATTGCCAACTAAAAACAAAGACATATTGACAGGTTTGTAAAAGGCTGTAAAGTTATCTTTTAAGTCATTTAGCTGGATATTATTAATTGATTTTTCGCTTCCAACAATATCTGCTGCCAGAGGAGTATTAGGATAAAGATTTGCTAATGTTGCAAAAAACAGACGCGAATCTGGATCGTCTTGGTACATCTCACGTTCCTGTTGGATAATTTCCCTCTCTCGCTCAACTGAATCTTCTGTAAAATGAGCAACTGTTACCAATTCTTCAAGCAAATCCAAATTTTCTGATAAATGATCTATTGTCGAAAACAAATAACTCGTCTTTGTAAAACTTGTAAAAGCATTGCTATCAGCTCCCAAGCGTGTAAAAGACTCCATAATATCTTCAGCATTTTCTCTCTCAAATAGTCTATGTTCAAGAAAATGTGCAATTCCAGCTGGATAACACTGTAAACCTTTTTCAGATAGTGTAAAGATTGTGTCTACTGATCCAAATTGAACTGTTACAACTCCGTAAACTTCATTAAATTGTTTCTTAGGAAGGAGAGACACTGTCAATCCATTTGATAGACGAGTCTGATAAACCGTCTCCTTTACAGCAGGATAGTATGTTTCTTCAAAGGTAACTGGTGTCATTCTATTCCTTCCATAAAGTATATCGCTTGTAACCGAACACTATTTGCTGCTTTGCAGATAGCTTCTTTATCAACTTTATTTAATTTTTCAATCCAATTGTCAAAATCTGATGTAGATTTCCCTAACAAACTATTCAAGTAAACTCGCTCGATTAGTGAGCTCTGACTATCTTGCGCAAGCAATAAGGTTCTGCGAATCATCTCCTTAGTCTGTTCAATCTCCAAATCTGTAAAATTACCTTTCTTTAGTTCAAGTAATTGATGATTCATCAGTTTTCTGGCTTGATTGCGCTTTTCCCGATCAATGCCAGCATACATCTTCAATTGGCCACTAAACAAATCCAATTGACTGGAGATAGTGTAGGCTAGACCAGCATTTTCCCGAACATTTGTAAAAAGCTTAGAGTGAGCAAAACCACCTAACAGACCATTCATTACTACCATGGCCAAATGATGCTTGTCTCCATAGCTCGTAGAACAATGGTAACCCAATTCCAAAACGGATTGGCCCACATTCTTACGAACCATTCCTTCCCGAAGGACGTTTGAATATGGTTGCTTGTACTGAGGCTTGACATGGAGTTGACGCCCAGTAAAGGAAAATGATCTCAACCACTCCTTCACTTCAACTTCATTGAAATCACCTAAGAAAAAGAAATCAATTCGATCATTTTTCAGAGCATCTTGCAAGCAAGTGTAACTACTTTTTGGAGACTCATTTGAAATGCGATTTCGTAAATCACTATATCTCAATTGAAGACGTTCATCATGAAAGAACAAGTTATCCAATTCCTTATGAGCAAAATAAAATGAATCATCCATATCAGTAGCTAAACTAGCCAATAATTGTTTTCTTTCAATTTCAAATAAGGCTGGCTCAAAGGCTCCATCTAGAACTAAGGGCGCAAATAAAGTCTGTTTCACTAATTCCAAAATTCGAGAAGTCAGAACATTTTTTTTACTCAAAAACTCATCCCGCACGTAGGTAAATGTTAAATCAAGAATATGTGCCTGTCCTCTACGATAAGCACTCGTAGAAATATCTGTCCCATACAAACTTGCTAAATATCTGCGAAAAGCTTGAGATGTTGGGTAAGCTTTATTGGCAGTCTCCAACATACTCGCACTTAACATGCGTCCCGCTATTGTCTCAAGAGATAAGGGAGCAGTAAAACGAATAGTGATTTTATTTGTTTTAAACTTTTTGGATTGAATAAAATGTGCTGAAATTCCAGGCACTAATTCCATACCTTACCTCCTTACATATAGAGTTCTATTATACCACGAAAATCAAAATTTTTCTTGTTCTCTTTATAGCTTTCAAAAGTAAAATCGTTTTCATTTCAGCTGACTTTCCTTCAGCTATTTCAGGGAAAATATGGTATAATACCAAAGATTGAGGTGAATTATGGAATACAAATTATTTGAAGAATTTATTACGCTCCAAGCCCTCCTAAAAGAGCTTGGAATTATACAAAGCGGTGGTGCTATCAAATCTTTTCTAATAGAGCATCAAGTTTACTTTAATGGTGAATTAGAAAATAGACGTGGAAAAAAAATTCGTGTTGGAGATACGATTGACATTCCTGATTTAAAGATTGACATCACCTTGACAAAATCAAGTTTAAAAGAGCAAGAAGAGTATCAAGCAGATAAGATTGAGAAAGAGCGAATTGCTAAACTTGTCAAAGAGATGAACAAGGGTGTAAAGAAAGAAAAACAAAAAACTTCTTCATCGCCTAAAACCAAACAACCCCCACGTTTTCCAGGAAGATAACCATGTGGCTTCAACATTTAACAATTAAAACCTTTCGAAACTACAAAGAGGCAAAAATTGATTTTAATCCAAAATTAAACGTCTTTTTGGGTCAAAATGCGCAAGGAAAAACCAATATTCTAGAAGCAATCTATTTCTTGGCCTTAACACGCAGCCATCGTACTCGAACAGATAAAAATCTCATTCATTTTGATGAAGAACAACTCCATCTTTCTGGCTTGCTACAGAAAAAAACAGGTTCTATACCTCTAGAAATTGATTTAACACCAAAAGGGCGTGTGACTAAAGTCAATCACTTAAAACAAGCTCGCCTATCAGACTACATCGGACATATGAATGTAGTTCTCTTCGCACCTGAAGATCTCCAGTTAATTAAAGGATCGCCCTCCGTTCGTCGAAAATTTATAGACATCGAACTGGGACAAATTAAACCAATTTACTTATCAGACCTATCAAACTACAACCATATACTCAAGCAGAGAAACACTTACCTAAAATCCAGTCAAAAGATTGACGAAACATTTCTGTCAGTCTTAGATGATCAGTTAGTAGAGTATGGTTGTCGCATTATAAAGCATCGAATAAAATTCATTAAAGATTTAGAGAAATTTGGTCAAAAAAAACACTTAGAAATCTCAAATCAATTAGAAGAGTTGTCAATATCTTATCAATCATCTGTCAACTTTACTGGTGAAGAGCAGTTGACGAATTCTTTTAAAATGGCTTTAGAAAAAAGTAGATCAAGAGATTTGTTTAAAAAGAATACTGGCGTTGGCCCTCATCGAGATGACATTGTTTTTTATATCAATGGAATGGACGCTAGTTTTGGGAGTCAAGGTCAACATCGTAGTCTTGTACTTTCTATCAAACTGGCAGAGATCGAGCTAATGGAAAGTATTACCAATGAGTCTCCGATACTCTTGCTTGATGATGTTATGAGTGAACTTGACAACACACGGCAACTGAAATTGCTAGAAACTATTTCAAAATCTATCCAAACCTTCATCACAACAACAAGTTTAGACCACTTGCAAAATTTGCCAGAAAATCTTAGTATTTTCAACATCAAAAACGGTAAAATTTCTGTAAATCAGCATTGACAACTTTGTAAACAAAAACAACTCCTGAAATTCAGGAGTTGTTTTTCTACTTCTTACATAGAGTAGTTTGGCGCTTCATTAGTAATTTGTACATCATGAGGATGGCTTTCTTTTAGACCAGCCCCAGACATTTCAATAAATTGAGCGTTGTCATGCAATTCTTTAAGGTTAGCTGCACCACAGTAACCCATACCAGAGCGAATACCACCAATCATTTGGAAAACAATATCAGCTGCTGCGCCTTTATAGGCTACGCGACCTTCAATTCCTTCTGGAACAAGTTTGTTTGCTTCATTGACAGAACCTTGGAAGTAACGGTCACTTGAACCTTTCTTCATTGCAGCGATTGATCCCATACCACGGTAAGTCTTAAACTTACGTCCTTGGAAGATTTCCGTTTCACCTGGCGCTTCGTCTGTTCCAGCAAACATTGATCCAAGCATAACAGCATTTCCACCTGCAGCAAGGGCTTTTACAATGTCTCCAGAATACTTGATTCCACCGTCAGCAATGATTGTTTTACCATATTCACGTGCAACTGCTGCTGCATCATAGATTGCTGTCACTTGTGGGACACCCACTCCTGCAATCACACGAGTGGTACAGATAGAACCTGGTCCGATACCGACTTTGACAACATCTACACCTGCATCATAAAGAGCACGCGCACCTTCTGCAGTTGCAATATTACCAGCAATCAAAGTGCGATCTGGGAAATGAGCACGAATTTCAGCAATTTTACGTAGAACCCCAGCAGAGTGACCATGAGCAGTATCAATAACAATCGCATCCGCTCCTGCCTCAAAAAGAGCCTCGGCACGTTCAAATGTATCTGAAGTAACACCTACCGCACCAGCAACTAGAAGACGGCCAAATTCATCCTTTGCTGCATTTGGAAATTCAATCACTTTTTCAATATCTTTAATAGTAATCAAGCCAGAAAGACGACCTTCTTCGTCTACCAAAGGAAGTTTTTCAATACGGTGTTCCTGAAGAATGCTTTCAGCTGTTGCAAGATCTGTACCCACAGGCGCAGTAACAAGATTTTCACTGGTCATGTGGTTTGAGATTGGCTGATTGTAATCTGAAATAAAGCGAAGATCTCGGTTTGTTAGAATACCAACCAATTTACGATTTTCAAGTGTTTCCACAACTGGAACACCACTGATACGGTAACGTCCCATCAGTTCGTCTGCTTCAGCAATAGTGTGTTCTGGAGTCAAGAAGAATGGATCAATAATAACACCATTTTCAGAACGTTTTACCTTGCGAACTTCATCTGCCTGTTGCGCAATAGACATATTTTTATGGATTACTCCAAGACCACCTGCACGAGCAATAGCAATGGCCATTTGACTTTCTGTGACTGTATCCATCGCGGCTGTTATAATTGGGATATTTAAAGTCAGATTATCTGCCAATTTTGTTGTTAAATCTGCATCATTAGGCAACACATGACTTTCTGCTGGAATGAGCAATACATCATCAAAGGTAAAACCTTTTTTTAAAAATTTAGTATCCCAATTAGACATTGAAGTTTCCTCTTTTCTTTCTTTTTGAGCTTGACTCTTTTTGTATTGTATCTATCATACCATTCTATGAAAATTTGTCAATTATATTTATAACAGAAAACATAAAAAAACTATCCCTGTGATTCTATGGAAGAGATAGTTTTACGATTCATATTTTATCTATTATTTAAAATAATTTAGTCCCATTGCTCCCTTAACTTCAGATAGAGTTTGCCCTGCAACCTCACGAGCTTTTTCACTACCTTTTTGAAGCATATTGTACACTTCGCCCATATCCTTAGCAAATTCGATACGGCGCTCACGAATAGGACCAAGTTCGCGTTCTAATATTTCAAGTAGATAACGTTTCGTCTTCACATCACCAAGACCACCACGTTGATAATGTTCTTTCATATCCGCAATGTCTTGAGCATCTTCAGGACGACCAAAAACATCTAGATAATGGAAAACCATATTTCCTTCAATCTTACCTGGATCCTCGACTCGAATATGGTTCGGATCAGTATACATGCTCATGACTTTTTTACGCAAGGTATCCGCATCATCAGCTAGATAAATACCATTATTAAGGGATTTAGACATCTTGGCATTTCCATCTAAACCAGGCAAACGCCCTGCTCTCTCATTTTCTGGATAAATACCTTCCGGTTCCACCAAGACATCACAGTTATAAGCATTATTGAAGGAACGAACAATCTCGCGAGTTTGCTCAATCATTGGTTTCTGATCTGTCCCAACAGGAACATAATTAGCTTTGAAGGCAGTAATATCTGCTGCTTGCGCAATCGGATAAACCAAAAATCCTGTCGGAATACTTTCTCCAAACCCTTTCTGAGCAATCTCTGTTTTCACTGTAGGATTGCGCTCTAAACGTGCTAGTGACACCAAATTCATATAGTACATAGACAGCTCAGCCAACTCTGGAATTTGACTTTGAATAAAGATAGTCGATTTACTAGGATCCAATCCAACTGCTAGATAATCTAAGGCAACATTCCCAATCGATTCTACAATCGTTTGAGGGTCTTTGGCATGATCTGTCAACGCTTGTTGGTCCGCCAAAAAAACAAACATGTCATACTTGTCTTCTTCCTGCAGTAATACTCTATTTTTAAGACTCCCAACATAATGTCCAATATGCAATTTTCCTGTTGGGCGATCTCCTGTTAAAATAATGGGTTTCGTCATTTTTTTCTCCTTCGAAATGGTCTCTTCAATTATAGCATTTTTTTGTTAAAATAACAGAAAATTATTTAAATCAAACGACTAACTCATTGTAAATAAAACTGTAAACTTAATTGACACAAAATTGACAGATAAAAATTTGAATATTTCTCTCTTTTCTAGTAGAATAAATGTATTACATATTATAGGAGAAAAATATTGCTTACAGTATCTGATGTTTCACTACGTTTTAGTGATCGCAAACTTTTTGATGATGTCAACATCAAATTTACAGAAGGAAATACATACGGATTAATTGGTGCTAATGGTGCTGGGAAGTCTACATTCTTAAAAATTCTGGCTGGTGATATCGAACCTACAACTGGTCACATCTCTCTTGGCCCAGATGAACGTCTCTCTGTCCTCCGTCAAAATCACTTTGACTATGAAGATGAACGTGCAATTGATGTCGTTATCATGGGAAATGAAAAACTATATAGCATCATGAAAGAAAAAGATGCTATTTACATGAAGGAAGATTTCTCAGACGAGGACGGTGTTCGTGCAGCTGAACTTGAAGGTGAATTTGCCGAACTTGGAGGTTGGGAAGCAGAAAGTGAAGCATCTCAATTACTTCAAAACCTAAATATTCCAGAAGAATTGCACTACCAAAACATGAGCGAATTGGCCAATGGTGAAAAAGTGAAGGTTCTCCTTGCTAAAGCCTTATTTGGTAAACCTGATGTTCTTCTTTTGGACGAGCCGACCAACGGTCTTGATATCCAGTCTATTACTTGGTTAGAAGATTTCTTGATTGACTTTGATAACACCGTTATCGTTGTATCCCACGACCGTCACTTCCTCAACAAAGTGTGTACTCATATGGCCGACCTTGACTTTGGAAAAATCAAACTCTATGTCGGAAACTACGACTTCTGGAAGGAATCTTCTGAGCTTGCTGCTAAATTGCTAGCAGACCGTAATGCCAAGGCAGAAGAAAAAATTAAGCAATTGCAAGAATTCGTTGCTCGCTTCTCTGCCAACGCTTCTAAGTCAAGACAAGCAACGTCTCGTAAAAAAATGCTTGACAAGATTGAATTAGAAGAGATTGTGCCATCTAGTCGTAAATATCCATTTATCAACTTTAAAGCAGAACGTGAGATTGGTAATGATCTCTTGACAGTAGAAAACCTAACTGTCAAAATTGATGGTGAAATTATTCTAGACAATATTAGTTTCATCTTGCGTCCAGGTGATAAGACGGCTCTTATTGGACAAAATGACATCCAAACGACTGCATTAATTCGTGCAATCATGGATGACATCGACTATGAAGGAACTGTCAAGTGGGGGGTTACTACTAGCCGTTCTTACTTACCAAAAGACAACTCAGCTGATTTTGCAGGTGGAGAGTCAATCCTTGACTGGTTGCGTCAATTTGCAAGTAAAGAAGAAGATGACAATACCTTCCTACGTGGTTTCCTTGGTCGTATGCTCTTTTCTGGAGATGAGGTTAACAAACCTGTAAACGTCTTGTCAGGGGGAGAAAAAGTACGTGTCATGCTTTCAAAACTCATGCTCTTGAAATCAAATGTCCTTGTACTTGATGATCCAACAAACCACTTGGACTTGGAATCTATCTCAAGCTTGAACGATGGATTGAAAAACTTTAAAGAATCAATCATCTTTGCCAGTCATGACCACGAGTTTATCCAAACTTTGGCAAACCATATCATTGTTTTGTCTAAGAATGGCGTCATTGATCGTATCGATGAAACCTACGATGAATTCCTAGAAAATGCAGAAGTACAAGCAAAAGTTAAAGAACTTTGGAAAGACTAAATAAGACTTCAAAACTCAGTTGGGTTAACCAACTGAGTTTTCTATCATTCCACGAGGTAACATGAAATCATTTTTTAAAACATATTGGACCTATTTTATTTCTTTCATCATTCCTGTAGTGATTATGTCTGGAGTATATTTATCTCAAGGTATCTACTGGAATAGCGATACATCTCCACTATTAGGAGATGGTTTCCATCAATACGTTATTTTTGATGTGGCTTTACGAAATATTTTACATGGAAATGGTAGTTTGTTTTACACCTTTACAAGTGGCCTCGGACTGAATTTCTATGCTCTATCTAGTTATTACTTGGGTAGTTTTCTCTCACCTCTGGTTTACTTTTTTAATCTGTCGAATATGCCAGATGCTGTTTATCTAACAACTCTATTAAAATTTGGATTGATTGGTCTGTCAACCTTCTTTAGTCTAAATAGATTATTTAAAGATATTCCGAAATCTTTAAAACTGGCCTTATCTACTTCTTATGCTCTGATGAGCTTTACTGTCAGTCAGTTAGAGATAAAAACCTGGTTAGATGTTTTTATCTTGATTCCTTTAATTATAACCGGTTTACACCTACTTATAACACAAAAGAAGCGCCTACTATACTTTACAAGCTTGTCAATCTTATTTATTCAAAATTATTATTTTGGATATATGACAGCATTGTTCCTTATTTTTTGGTATTTCTGCCAAATTTCTTGGGACTTTAAAACTCGAAAATCATCTTTTCTTGATTTTGTTGTTACCTCCTTTTTAGCAGGAATGGCTAGTTTGATTATGACTCTTCCTACACTGTTTGATTTACAAACTCATGGGGAAAAGTTAACTGCCATCACAAAATTAAAAACAGATAGTAGCTGGTATCTGGATATTTTCGCAAAACAATTCATTGGATCTTTTGATACAACTAAGTATGGATCTATACCAATGATTTTTGTTGGATTGCTTCCCTTTATTTTAACCATTCTATTTTTCACAATAAAATCCATAAGGTTTCACGTGAAACTTACCTATGCAATTTTCTTTACTTTTTTAATAACAAGCTTTTACATAGAGGCACTTGATCTATTTTGGCAAGGGATGCATACCCCAAATATGTTTTTGCATCGCTATGCTTGGATCTTTTCTACTCTGTTAATTTATACTGCAGCAGAAGTCTTAAATCGCCTAAAAGAACTGAAACTCTGGAATCTATTTGTCTCACTTTTTCTTGTACTGACAGGATTTTTGGCTACTGTATACTTTAAATCACACTATTCTTTTTTAACTGATTTGAATATCCTACTCACTCTTGAATTTCTACTAGTTTATGCTCTTTTACTTCTTGCAGTCATTAGAAAATTTATCTCTATAAATCTATTTGCAATTCTTTTGTCTTTATTTATAACAGTTGAGATAAGCTTAAATGCTTCATCTCAAATGGAAGGAATAGCTAAAGAATGGGCCTTTGCTTCTCGTAGCGCCTATAATAGAGATATCACCGCTATGGAATCCATTCTAAACCAAATTGACAATCCATTTACACGTACTGAAAAACTGCAAATTCAGACTGGGAATGACAGTATGAAATTTAACTACAATGGAATCTCTCAATTTTCGTCTGTACGAAATCGTTCAGCTAGCACTAGTTTGGATAAACTGGGATTCAAATCCTCTGGAACCAACCTCAATCTCCGTTATGCAAATAATAGTCTTTTAGCAGATAGTTTATTTGGAATCCAGTACAATATTTCTGAAAATTCACTTGATAAGTATGGCTTTCAAGAGATTTATCAAAAGGATCATTTAACCTTATATAAAAATCAACTCTCTTTACCCATTGTCTTTGCTACTCAATCTATTTACACAGATGTAAACTTTAATAATCATACTCTGGATAATCAGGCTTTATTTATAAACCAGCTTGCTAATCTCAACTTAGATTACTTCTCCCAAATAGCATCTGATAAAACAGATACTTCAGATGGTTTAACGAGCATCACAGGTTCTGCGAATGAAGATGCAAAGATTGATTATCAAATTGAGGTTCCTCAAAATAGCCAAGTCTATCTCTCTTTTTCAAATCTTCATTTTACAAATGATAAGCAAAAGAAAGTTGACATCCTTGTCAATGGTGAAAAAAAGACTTTTACAACTGACAATGCCTTTAATTTCTTTAATTTGGGTTATACTGAAGAACAGAAAGCTTTCAATATCAGTGTTAGTTTCCCTGAAAATTCTCAGGTGTCATTTGAATCTCCAACCTTCTATCGTTTAGATACTCAGGCTCTTACTGAGGCAATTCAAAAAATTAAAGAACAACCTGTAGAAGTATCCACCTTTAAAAATAAAGTCTTTGCTACATATGAAGTAAAACAAGATACCTCTATTTTCTTCACTATTCCTTATGACAAAGGTTGGTCTGCATACCAAGATGGGAAAAAACTTGAAATCAAGCAGGCTCAAACTGGTTTTATGAAAGTTGATGTTCCAAAGGGAAAAGGCACCATTACACTTTCCTTTATCCCCAATGGTTTTGTTATTGGAGCAGCCTGCTCACTAACTGCCCTTCTTCTTTTTGGGATCTATAATCACATACGAAATTTATCTAAGACATAAAAAGATTGACCAAGGAATTGGTCAATCTTTTTAATCTTCTTCCATTTTCTTAGGTTGATAAGCTAGCATACCTAAAGCAGTAAAGAAAACTAGTATTATAATAAGGAAAATGACTTGTTGATGAATATTTCCTGTCATAGAAATTGTTTGTCGTAATCCAGAAACCGAATAACTCATTGGTAACCAAGGATTAATAGCTCTAAAGAAATTATTTGTCAAAGCAAGTGGATAGGTACCTGCACTTGATGCTAACTGTAATAAAAGCAAAATAAGAGAAAAGAAAGCTCCTATACGGCTATTCCATGTTGTTAATGCAGTTACCATAGACATAAATGTTAAGCTTGCGATAATAATTAAGAACAAGGTTCTCATTTCATGATTTGCTGTTAGACCAATAAGATGAACGCCACCATAGACTAAGACAGCGGCTAAAACAGCTATAACTCCATTTATCTCAAAGCGAGATTTGAACCAAGCCCAGCGAGTTTCAGGATGACGACCTGAAGGTAATTTAGCAAAAATCATATTTGTTGATAATGCAGCGACAAAGAGAGCGACTGATATCATATAAGGAGCCATAGCAATCCCATTTACAGGAACTTGATCATTGTCTATTTTTGAAAGATTGAGTGGATTTGACAAAATCTCTGCATTTTTAGATTCTGTTGATGCTGATTTGAGTTGATCACTAGCATTACCTAGTCCTTGTCCTAAAGAAGCAACTCCTGCCTGTAAATCTTCCAATCCAGAAGTTAACTTTGTTCCACCTTCTGCAAGTTTCCCAGATCCATCTGCCAATTTATTAACTCCATTCTCTAATTGAGAAGCACCTGAAAGTAACTGACTGGATTTGTCTGCTAATTGACCAGATCCTGATTGTAATTTATCAACTCCTGCCATTAATTCTTGACTCTTTTGATTCAATTGGTTAGAGCCAGTTGATAATTTTTCAATACCAGATACTAATTCTGGAGTTTTTTCAACTAATTGACCAACTCCTGCTGTCAAGCTAGAAGATTTTTGTGTCAAGGTGTTTGAGCCTGAAACTAGTTGATCCAAACTACCTGTCAAGGTGGAATTCTTTTCACTTAGTTGACTTGCGCCCTGAGAAACTTTATCAACACCTGCAGTATATGCATTTACACCTGATGCAATCGACTGACTAGCAGGAACTAATTTACTCGTCACTGCTCCCTGTATTTCTGTTAATCCACTTGACAATCCTGTCAAAGAAGTAGAAGCAATAGGTAATACTTGATTAGCTTGATTTTTTAACGTCGAAAGATTTGAAGATTGATTTTGTAAGTTTTCTAAACTTCCCTGTAAACCTTGTACTAAAGCTATAATTGACTGAGCCGATTGAATACTATCAGTCGAATTTTGAGATACAGAAGCACTTATCTCAGCTTGTTGCTCACTTGTCAAGGATTGATAAGCTGCTGTCGATTGAATATTTGCTAATGTAGCTGCTTTATCAGACTGAGCACTTGCTAACATTTGATTAGAAAGAGATACTATACTTGATAAACCAGAATCTAATTGTTTTGTATCTCCAACATCAATATTTTGAATAGCTTGATTTAACTGATTCAGACCAGAAGATAATTGATTAATTTGATCTTTTTTCCCAGACGAAGCATCTAACTTGCTAGAAAGTTGTTGAATCCCTTCACTTAATTGCTCCACCCCCATTCGAAGTGTAGCTGATTGATTAGATAACTGATTAGCACCTGTTGCAAGACTTCCCACTCCATTGGTGTAGACACTAACACCAGATGAAAATTGATTAAGACCAGCATTAAGCTGAGAAACACCGCCAGTATAGGATTCTACACCAGTATATAACTGATTGATTCCTCTTACTAATTCAGGACTTTTAGAAGATAATTGACCTAATCCCCTATCTAATTGACTCACTGCACCAGTATATGTAACTAAACCACTATTAAAATTCCCTAAGCCAAGATGAAGTTGTTCAACACCAGAGACATAAGAGGATAATCCTTTAGTAAACTGCTCCGTTCCATTTGAAAATGTTAAACTTGAATCTGCTAAAGAGTGTAGGTTAGTAGTCAATGTTTGACTTCCTGTCACTAACTGATTCGCTCCATCAGTTAATTTTTCACTACCAGAAGCCGCTTGACTCATACCATCCTTTAATTCGACCATCTTATCAAATAAAGCTTTAGTATAGGTCTCGGTTACATTGGTAGAAACATTCTGCTTCAATTGTGTCATCGCAGAATCGCTCATCTTGCTAGCAATAAAACTATGACCACTTGAAGTCTGATAATCGATTTGCATTTGCTCTGGATGATTCGTTAAAATAGAAGCTGCTTTTTCAGATAAATCACTTGGTAAAGTCACTACCATATAGTAATTGCCATCTTCCAATCCCTTCTTTCCTTCATCTTCATCTACGAAATGAAAATCTAAGCTTTTATTTTCTTTTAAATTTGACACCATGTCTTTTCCTATAGCCATGGTATTACCGTTATAGGAAGCTTCTTTATCATTATTGACAACTGCTACAGGTAATTCTGATAATTGACCATACGGATCCCACATAGATGATAAAAATATAATGTTGTATAGAGCTGGAATGAGAGAAATCCCTATCATTACAATGATAAAGGTCGGTTTTTTAAATATTGCTTTCCATTCTTTAAACATATTTTCTCCTTTTTTAAACATATTGTCTAAATTTTTGATATAATAGATTATACATCAAAAAATCCAAATTACAAGGTAAAAAATACTTTTTTTAGACACATCGTCTATTTTTGTATACAAGGAGGAAGTATGAAAGAAAGTAACAAACGTTTAAAAACAAAACGAATTATCGAAAATGCCATGGTTCAATTATTGATGGACCAACCCTTTGATCAAATTTCTACTGTCAAGTTAGCAGAAAAAGCCGGAATCAGTCGTTCCAGCTTTTACACTCACTACAAGGATAAGTATGATATGATTGAGCATTACCAAAGTAAGCTCTTTCATACCTTTGAGTATATTTTCCAAAAACATGCTCACTATAAAAGAGATGCTATTTTAGAAGTATTTGAATATTTAGAGTCTGAGCCACTCTTGGCTGCACTCTTATCTGAAAATGGTACAAAAGAAATCCAAAATTTCTTGAGAAATAAGCTTCATATTATGCTCAGCACTGACCTTCAAAAACGCTTTATGCAACTACAACTAAATCCAATTGAACTCGAATACAGCAGTATTTATCTAACAAATGCCCTATTTGGTGTTTGCCAGACTTGGATTGCCCACGGAAAAAAAGAAAGTCCGCAAGAAATGACAGACTTCCTTATGAAAATGCTAGGTGATACAAACTAAGAATAAAAAGAACACCATCAGGTGTTCTTTTTATCTGACTCCGCCAGTAGGACTCGAACCTACGACATCATGATTAACAGTCATGCGCTACTACCAACTGAGCTATGGCGGATAAAATAGTCCGTACGGGATTCGAACCCGTGTTACCGCCGTGAAAAGGCGGTGTCTTAACCCCTTGACCAACGAACCATCTATTTGTAGCAGATATAACCATTATATCAATTTCTTACTAATTGTCAATCACTTTTTAGATTTTTTCTCTAGAATATCTTTTAGTTTGCGGACTTTTAAACGAGTGATGGGGCAGCGATGATCTTCATAAAAGACAACTTCTAGATTCTTTCGATCAATTTCTCTCACATTTCCAATATTGATTAGGAAAGATTTATGAGGAGAATAAAATCGCTGGGTATGTTTGTCCTTTTCTTGAATATCTGTCATTGTTCCGTAGAACTCTTTGGCAAAATTCTTACCAATAATTCGCAGTTTATGAGAAACACCTGTTGTTTCGATATACAAAATATCATGGTAAGGGATTTTCAAATCATTTCCCTTATAGTTATAATCAAAATAGTCTACAACATCTTCGTTTTCAAGCAACATGCTCTTAGTGTAAAAAATACTCTGCTCGATACGTTTTTTAAACAATTCATCATTGATGTCTTTATCAACAAAATCTAAGGCTGATACCTGGTATTTATAAGTTAAAGTAGCAAATTCAGATCGACTAGTAATAAAGACAATAATAGCATAGGGATTGTGATGACGGATAAACTGTGCCACTTCAAATCCCTTTTTCTCAA
The DNA here is from genome assembly GCF_019929365.1 of Streptococcus oralis. Taxonomy (GTDB): domain Bacteria; phylum Bacillota; class Bacilli; order Lactobacillales; family Streptococcaceae; genus Streptococcus; species Streptococcus oralis_BT. The sequence goes on from NZ_JAHZPH010000003.1 coordinate 218,996, forward strand.
TCCCGTGAATATCGATATCTAGGAAATAAAGCTGATTTACTTCATCATTTTCGATATATTCCTTAAACTCACGAACTTTTCCTGTTGTCTTGTAAGAAATAGGAATATTTGATTCCTCAGAGATTTCATTCAATATTCTCTCAAGTCTCACTTGATGCTCAATAACATCTTCTAAAATTAATACTTTCATTCAAATTCCCTCTTAAATCTAATAATTTGTCTAAATGTGTTGTCTTCCATCTCTGTTTCTAACATAATGTTGTCATACTTATCTAAAATCTCTTTGACACTATTAAGTCCGAGACCTCTATTTCTTCCCTTGGTAGAGAAACCTAAAGCAAATAGGTCCTCTGAAGGCGTCATAGTAATTTTACATGAATTCTGGATGACTATAACTGTTTCAAAATCCATTTTAATGACTGCAACTTCCATTTGTTTCAAGTAACTATCTGCAGCACCTTTAACAGCATTATTTAATAAAATGCTCATGATACGAACAAGATCAAGTAAATCCATTGACAATTTCGTAATAACATCCTTTACTTCCAATGTAAACTCTACATCATTGTTTCGTGCATAGACAATGGATTGAGCAATCAAACTACGTAAAGCTGAATCTTCTATATTATTCAAATCAAAGTAAGTATATTTCTCTGAACGCAATTTTTGATTCGCTTTTACTAAAACTTCATTGTAAATCCTGTCAATTTCTTGTAAATCTCCACTGTCAATTGCCATTTGCATGCTGACAAGCATACCTGCATAGTCATGACGAAAACCTCGAATTTCATTATACAATCCAACAATTTCATCTGTATAGGTTTGTAAATGTTTTTGTTCGAATTTCTTCTGCTTCAAAGCAATGTCTTTTTCAACTTGAACCTTGTAAGAGTTCATTGCAAAGAAGGTTAAAAGGAGTCCAACAAAAACTACGGATGATAAAATACTTCCAAAACTATTTAAATGAGAAATAGTACTCACGATATCTGAAATAAAAGAGACGATATGTAGGAAGATAAATGCATATAGCACTTTTTTCAAAAAAGAATAGAGATAGTCTTTGTCAAAATATTTAAGTTCTAGGTTGAAATAGGTGATAATTTTTTTAATTATAAAATAGGTTAATAACAAAACTACCAAAAAGAAAAGATCTTCATGTTGTAATGCTAATTGATCTCCTGTTATAGAGGATAAAGTTACCGATATGAATGTATGGGTAGTGTGATATAAAAGAGAAATTAATAAACTAATAAAAATTCCTTTATACTTATCATATTTCTTTAATCCTCTTAAATAACCATATATCACTAAAGGGAATAAAAATTTCTCTCCCCCTAATCCATGTAAAGATACAAAATAAAAGAAAAATTCAACTACTAACTGTAATATAAATAGCCAAATACTGAACACATATAATTCTTTTATAGTTGTTTTACAAATCCATTCATAACTTCTGCTAAGAATAAAAAGACCTAGAATAACTATTGTCAATCCGAATAAATTCATTATTTCCTACCCTAATTTTTAATTATTTTCTTTTTTGAAAAAGAAGACTACGTATTACGTCTGGAATTCTCCATTCCCCACCTTGAATCTCCTGCAATTCTGCCTCTGTTACTTCTTTAAATTGTTCCAATTTAACTGTGTTTTTCATAATAAAATCTCCTGTATTGTTTTTCTTGTAAGTTAACTTACACACCTATTATACAAAATGAAGACCATGTAAGAAAAAATTCTTCCCAACTGTACATTTTTGTACCTGAAATGCACTTTTTTAAGAAAAAAGCTGGGAGTAATCCCAGCTTCTTCTCTAATGTACTGATCCCAGCAGGATTCGAACCTGCGACCGTTCGCTTAGAAGGCGAATGCTCTATCCAGCTGAGCTATGAGACCTAACATGACCATTCTATCAAAAAACAAGAAGTAAGTCAATCTTCTATTTATGATAGGGGGATCCCTGCTGAATGGTAAAAGCACGATAAATTTGTTCAACAAGGACTAATCTCATTAACTGATGTGGTAAAGTTAAACGCCCAAAACTAACAGAGAGATTAGCTCGATGCTTCACAGAAGGGGATAGTCCCAAACTTCCACCAATAATAAATGTAAGGGTAGAAAATCCCTTTATAGAAGCCTGTTCCAGCTGTTTACTGAATTCTTCTGAAGAGAGAGTTTTTCCTTCAATTGCCAACACAATAACAAAATCTCTTTCTCCAACTTTAGAAAGAATTCGATTTCCCTCTATTTCTAATATTTTGTGATTTTCTGACTCACTTGCCTTATCTGGAGTTTTTTCATCAGCTAGCTCAATGATTTCTACAGTGGCGAAACGTGAAATTCGTTTAGTATATTCAGCAATACCATCTTTAAGGTATTTTTCCTTCAGTTTTCCAACTGTTACAATTTTTATTTTCATTCTTCTATTCTAACATATTCACACTTCATTTCACATCTTATTCACAAAAAATTATATAGGAAAACAAGCAAATTCACAGAATAACGTAAGTTATCCACAACTTGTGTAAAACTTCTACCTTTAAGCTTGAATTAAGTTAATAGATTTATACTTTAATCAAATAAAAAACAAACGGAGGCGTTTATGAAACACTTACAAAAATTTTACAAAAAAGGAGTTACCTTTCTTATCATCATTCTGATAGGATTTTTGAGTGGTGCCCTGGGAAGTTTTGTGACACTGCAACTTTATCAAAAACAAGTAAGTCAAGCCGCAAATAACACTACAAACACTGTTACTCAGACTTCCTACAAAAATGAAAATGCAACAACTCAGGCCGTTAACAAGGTAAAAGATGCTGTTGTGTCGGTCATCACTTATTCAGCAAATCGGCAAAATAGTGTTTTTGGAAATGACGAGACAGATACGGATACCGACTCTCAACAGGTAGCAAGTGAAGGTTCAGGGGTTATCTATAAAAAGAACGACAAAGATGCCTATCTTGTAACAAATACTCACGTTATCAATGGAGCTTCAAAAGTCGATATCCGTTTAGCAGACGGTACAAAAGTTCCTGGTGAAATTGTCGGTTCTGATACGTTCTCTGATATTGCTGTCGTAAAAATTTCTTCAGAAAAAGTCACAACCGTAGCAGAATTTGGAGATTCTAGCAAACTAAATGTTGGTGAGACTGCAATCGCAATTGGTAGTCCTCTAGGATCCGAATATGCCAATACAGTTACCCAAGGAATCATTTCAAGTCTCAATCGAAATGTCTCTCTAAAATCTCAAGATGGTCAAGCCATTTCTACAAAAGCTATTCAGACAGATACTGCCATTAACCCTGGTAACTCTGGTGGTCCACTTATAAACATTCAAGGTCAAGTTATCGGGATTACATCAAGTAAAATTGCAAGTAATGGTGGAACCTCTGTCGAAGGTCTTGGTTTTGCAATCCCATCAAATGATGCTCAAAATATTATTAAACAGCTTGAAAGTGACGGTAAAGTGACTCGCCCTGCTCTTGGAATTCAAATGGTTAATTTAGCTAATATCGGAGCTAGTGATCTTAGAAAACTCAATATTCCAAGTAGCGTAACTTCTGGTGTAGTGGTAAAATCTGTTCAAAGTAATATGCCTGCATCTGGTCACCTTGAAAAATACGACGTTATTACCAAAGTTGACGACAAGGATATTTCTTCGTCAACAGATTTACAGAGTGCTCTTTACAACCATTCTATCGGAGACACCATTAAAATCACCTACTATCGAAATGGGAAAGAGGAGACTACAACTGTTAAGCTAGATAAAAGTACAAGTGATTTAGAATCTTAATTGACATCAGTGTAAAGAAAACTTTACATATAATAAAAGATATGTTAGTGTAGAATCATGGAAAAATTTGAAATGATTTCTATCTCAGAAATACAAAAAAATCCCTATCAACCTCGAAAAGAATTTAATGCAGATAAACTAAGGGAATTGGCTGAGTCAATCAAAGAAAATGGGGTCATCCAACCCATCATCGTTCGTCAATCTCCTGTAATTGGTTATGAAATCCTTGCAGGAGAGAGACGATATCGGGCTTCTCTCTTAGCTGGTCTCACTTCTATTCCAGCCGTTGTGAAACACCTCTCAGATCAGGAAATGATGATCCAGTCTATCATTGAGAATTTACAGAGAGAAAACTTGAATCCAGTTGAAGAGGCACGCGCCTACGAATCTTTGGTAGAAAAAGGATTTACTCACACTGAGATAGCGGATAAAATGGGGAAATCTCGTCCTTATATCACTAATTTTATTCGTTTGCTTTCCCTACCAGAGCACATCTTATCTGAAGTAGAAAATGGAAAAATTTCTCAAGCTCATGCACGTTCACTAGTTGGTTTGAATAAAGAGCAGCAAGACTATTTTTTTCAACTAATTAAAAATGAAGACATCTCTGTGAGAAAGTTAGAAACACTGCTGACAGAGAAAAAACAAAAGAAGCAGAAAAAAAGTGATTCTTTCATCAAAGATGAGGAAGATAAATTAAAAAAACTACTTGGATTAAATGTAGAAATCAAACTTTCTAAAAAAGATACTGGAAAGGTTATTATTTCTTTTTCAAGTCAAGAAGAATATGACAGAATTATCAACAGCCTGAAATAAGGCTGTTCTTTTATTTTCTTAATCAACAATTTTATCCACTAATTTTTTTAACAAAAGACTTACTAAATCAAGGTTTTTGCTATTTATCCCCAATCTGTGGATAAAAAATATAAACATTGTGGATTCTTTTCCACAGATTGTGGAAAAATGGTAGCATCTATGGTAAAATAAGTCTAACAGTAAACCTTTTTACATCAAATATAGCAAAGGAGGGGATAATCGGTGAAAGAAAAACAATTTTGGAATCAAATCTTGGAATTAGCTCAAGAAAGATTGACACGTTCTATGTACGATTTCTACGCCACACCTGCTGAACTCATAAAAGTGGAGGGAAATGTAGCTACTATCTTTTTACCTAGACCTGAAATGGAAATGGTTTGGAAAAAACAACTCAAAGATATCATTGTGGCTGCTGGTTTTGAAGTTTATGATACTGAAATAAAAACTCAATTTGTCTTAACAAAGCCTGAGGAAGAATCTTCAACCTATGTCATGGATTCTGAAAATAGCAATCATTATGTTGCTTCACAGGCCAATCTTGCTATTCCATATTCTGAAACAGGATTGAAGGAAAAATATACCTTTGATAACTTTATTCAAGGAGATGGGAATATCTGGGCTAAGTCTGCTGCTCTGGCTGTTTCCGAAGATCTCGCCTTGACTTATAATCCCCTTTTCATTTATGGTGGTCCTGGACTAGGGAAAACCCACTTACTGAATGCTATCGGAAATGAAATTCTAAAAAATATTCCTGAAGCTCGGGTTAAGTATATTCCTGCTGAAAGTTTTATCAACGACTTTCTTGAGCATCTGAGGCTTGGGGAAATGGAAAAATTTAAAAAAACTTACCGAAGTCTTGATCTCTTGCTGATTGATGATATCCAATCTCTCAGTGGCAAAAAAGTTGCAACTCAAGAAGAATTTTTCAATACCTTCAATGCTCTTCATAGCAATCAAAAACAAATCGTTCTGACTAGTGACCGAAGTCCTAAACATTTAGAGGGCCTTGAGGAAAGACTTGTCACGCGCTTTAGCTGGGGCTTGACTCAAAATATCACACCACCTGACTTTGAGACACGTATCGCCATTCTTCAGAGTAAAACGGAACATTTGGACTATAATTTTCAAAGCGATACACTAGAATACCTAGCAGGTCAATTCGATTCAAATGTTCGAGAACTTGAAGGAGCGATCAACGATATCACTTTAATTGCCAGAGTAAAGAAGATTAAAGACATCACTATTGATATCGCTGCTGAAGCTATCAGAGCTCGCAAACAAGATGTTAGCCAACTGCTAGTCATTCCAATTGACAAAATCCAAACTGAAGTTGGTAATTTTTATGGAGTGAGTGTCAAAGAAATGAAGGGGACGAGACGAGTTCAAAATATCGTTTTGGCGCGTCAAGTGGCCATGTATCTAGCTAGAGAACTGACAGATAATAGTCTTCCAAAAATCGGAAAAGAATTCGGAGGAAAGGATCACACCACCGTTATTCATGCCCATGCTAAAATTAAATCCTTGATTGACGAAGACGATAATTTACGCTTAGAAATCGAAGCAATCAAAAAGAAAATTAAATAGTTTGTGGATAACTTTTCCTTTCTTATCTTTTTTATCCACATTTTTTAAACAAGCTAAAAAGCTTGAAGTCATTAAATAGAAATCAGTTTTCCACAGAATTCACACACTCTATTATTTCTATTATCCTTCTAATACTAAAAATAAATAAAGGAGAATCCATGATTCATTTTTCAATTAATAAAAATTTATTTCTACAAGCCCTAAATACCACAAAACGAGCAATTAGCTCCAAAAATGCTATTCCAATTTTATCAACCATCAAAATTGATGTTACCAATGAAGGAATTACTTTAATTGGATCAAATGGTCAAATTTCCATTGAAAATTTCATTTCTCAAAAGAATGAAGATGCAGGTCTTTTGATTACTTCCTTAGGTTCGATTCTTCTTGAAGCTTCTTTCTTTATCAATGTTGTATCTAGTCTTCCAGATGTAACGCTAGATTTCAAAGAAATTGAACAAAAACAAATTGTCTTAACAAGTGGAAAATCAGAAATCACCCTAAAAGGAAAAGATAGCGAACAATATCCACGAATCCAAGAAATTTCAGCAAGCACTCCTTTGGTTCTTGAAACCAAACTACTCAAGAAAATTATCAATGAAACAGCTTTTGCTGCAAGTACGCAAGAAAGTCGTCCAATTTTAACAGGTGTTCACTTCGTATTGAGCCAACACAAGGAACTAAAAACAGTTGCAACAGACTCTCATCGCCTTAGCCAGAAAAAATTGACTCTTGAAAAAAATGGAGATGATTTCGATGTGGTGATTCCTAGTCGTTCTCTACGCGAATTTTCAGCTGTATTTACGGATGATATTGAAACAGTGGAGATTTTCTTTGCAAATAATCAAATCCTCTTTAGAAGCGAAAATATTAGCTTCTATACTCGTCTCCTAGAAGGAAACTATCCTGATACGGATCGTTTGATTCCAACAGACTTTAACACTACAATTACTTTTGATGTGGTTAATTTGCGTCAATCTATGGAGCGTGCTCGCCTCTTATCAAGTGCGACTCAAAATGGTACTGTGAAGCTTGAAATTAAAGGTGGAGTTGTTAGTGCCCATGTTCACTCTCCAGAAGTTGGTAAAGTAAACGAAGAAATCGATACTGAGCAGGTGACTGGAGACGATTTGACTATTAGTTTCAACCCAACTTACTTGATTGATTCCCTCAAGGCTTTAAATAGTGAAAAAGTGACCATTAGCTTTATCTCAGCTGTTCGTCCATTTACTCTTGTGCCAGCAGATACTGACGAAGATTTCATGCAGCTCATTACACCAGTTCGTACAAATTAAGTAAAAGAGGTTGAGCTTGGCTCGCCTCTTTTATGATATAATCAAAAAAGAAAAGGAGAGTAGTATGTATCAAGTTGGAAATTTTGTTGAGATGAAAAAACCACATGCTTGCACAATTAAATCAACAGGTAAAAAAGCCAATCGTTGGGAAATTACACGTGTAGGGGCAGATATCAAAATCAAATGTAGCAATTGTGACCACCTTGTCATGATGAGTCGCTATGATTTTGAACGAAAAATGAATAAGATTATTGACTAAGAATCCTTAGTTAGAGAGTTAGCAAGTTTTCCCTTTTTGTGTTATAATGTTAGGGATTGAAATGAGAACGGAGAATGAGAAACTATGTCTTTAACAGCAGGTATCGTTGGTTTGCCAAACGTTGGTAAATCAACCCTTTTTAATGCAATTACAAAAGCAGGAGCAGAGGCTGCAAACTATCCATTTGCGACTATTGATCCAAACGTAGGAATGGTAGAAGTTCCGGATGAACGCCTACAAAAACTAACTGAAATGATCACACCTAAAAAGACAGTACCAACAACCTTTGAATTTACAGATATTGCAGGGATTGTAAAAGGAGCTTCAAAAGGAGAAGGGCTAGGGAATAAATTCTTGGCCAATATTCGTGAAGTAGATGCGATTGTTCACGTAGTTCGTGCTTTTGATGATGAAAATGTTATGCGCGAGCAAGGACGTGAGGATGCTTTTGTGGATCCACTTGCAGATATTGATACCATTAACCTGGAGTTGATTCTTGCTGACTTAGAATCAGTCAATAAGCGTTATGCGCGTGTAGAAAAGATGGCACGTACGCAAAAAGATAAGGAATCCGTAGCAGAGTTTAACGTTCTTCAAAAGATTAAACCTGTTCTTGAAGATGGAAAATCAGCACGTACTATTGAATTTACAGATGAAGAACAAAAGGTTGTCAAAGGTCTCTTCCTTTTGACGACTAAACCAGTTCTTTATGTTGCCAATGTGGATGAGGATGTAGTTTCAGATCCAGATTCTATCGACTATGTTAAACAAATTCGAGAATTTGCAGCGACAGAAAATGCAGAGGTAGTAGTTATTTCTGCGCGTGCTGAAGAAGAAATTTCTGAGTTAGACGATGAAGATAAGCAAGAGTTTCTTGAAGCACTTGGCTTGACAGAATCAGGTGTTGATAAGTTGACTCGTGCAGCTTACCACTTGCTTGGACTCGGAACTTACTTTACAGCTGGTGAAAAAGAAGTCCGTGCTTGGACCTTTAAGCGTGGGATGAAGGCTCCTCAAGCAGCTGGTATTATCCACTCAGACTTTGAAAAAGGTTTTATTCGTGCAGTGACCATGTCATATGAGGATTTAGTGAAATACGGATCTGAAAAGGCTGTAAAAGAAGCTGGACGCTTGCGTGAAGAAGGAAAAGAATATATCGTTCAAGATGGCGATATCATGGAATTCCGCTTTAATGTCTAATAACATTTAATAAATAGTGTCAATTAGGTTGGAAAAAAAATTCCAACCCTTTTGGCTTTTGAAAGGAAAATAAATGACTAAATTACTTGTAGGATTGGGAAATCCAGGGGATAAATATTTTGAAACCAAGCACAATGTTGGCTTTATGTTGATTGACCAACTAGCTAAAAAACAAAATGTCACCTTTACACATGACAAGATATTTCAAGCTGACCTAGCATCTTTTTTCTTCAATGGAGAAAAAATTTATCTCGTCAAACCAACAACATTTATGAATGAAAGTGGAAAAGCAGTTCATGCTTTATTGACTTACTATGGTTTGGATATTGAAGATTTACTCGTTATTTACGACGACCTTGACATGGAAGTCGGAAAAATTCGTTTAAGAGCAAAGGGCTCAGCAGGTGGGCATAATGGTATCAAGTCTATTATTCAACATATAGGGACTCAGGTATTTAACCGTGTTAAAATAGGTATTGGAAGACCCAAAAAAGGCATGTCAGTTGTTCACCATGTTTTAAGTAAGTTTGATCAAGATGACTATGTAGGTATTTTACAGTCAATTGACAAGGTTGACGATGCTGTAAATTACTATTTACAAGAGAAAAACTTTGAGAAAACGATGCAGAGGTATAATGGATAAATGGTGACTTTATTAGATTTATTCTCAGAAAATGACCAGATAAAAAAATGGCATCAAAATCTGATAGATAAGAAAAGACAACTAATACTTGGTTTATCAACGTCTACCAAAGCTCTTGTAATTGCAAGCAGTCTAGAAAAAGAAAATAAGATTGTGTTACTGACATCAACTTATGGAGAAGCAGAACGAATTATCAGTGATCTTCTTTCTATCTTAGGAGAGGAATTTGTCTATCCATTTTTGGTAGACGACTCTCCTATGGTAGAGTTTTTGATGTCTTCACAAGAAAAAATCATTTCGAGAGTTGAAGCCTTGCGTTTTTTGAGTGATCCGTCTAAGAAAGGGATTTTAGTTTGTAATATCGCAGCAAGTCGATTGATTTTACCTTCTCCAACTGAATTTAAAGAAAGTATTATAAGGATTGCAGTTGGTGAAGAATATGACCAACATGACCTTCTTCACAAATTAAAGGAAATCGGTTATCGAAAAGTTACTCAAGTACAGACCCAAGGTGAGTTTAGTATTCGAGGAGATATTTTAGATATTTTTGAGATGTCTCAGTTAGAACCTTTCCGAATTGAGTTTTTTGGTGATGAAGTTGATGGCATTCGTACTTTTGAAGTCGAGACACAATTATCGAAGGAAAATCAAACAGAACTAACCATCTTTCCAGCTAGTGATATACTTTTAAAAGAAAGTGACTATTTACGAGGTCAGTCAGCTTTAGAAAAGCAAATTTCGAAGATCTTATCACCAATTTTAAAATCATATTTGGAAGAGATTTTGTCAAGTTTTCATCAAAAACAAGTACATTCAGATAGTCGAAAGTTTTTGTCCTTATGTTATGATAAAACATGGACTGTATTTGATTATATTGAAAAAGACACGCCAGTATTCTTTGATGACTATCAAAAATTGATGAATCAGTATGAAGCCTTTGAAAGAGAATTAGCGCAATACTTTACAGAAGATTTACAGAATGGTAAATCATTTTCTGGGATGCAGTATTTTGCAGATACAGAGCAAACCTATAAAAAACAAAGTCCAGTTACCTTTTTCTCTAATCTTCAAAAGGGTTTAGGAAATCTCAAGTTTGATCACATTTATCAATTTAATCAATATCCTATGCAGGAGTTTTTCAATCAATTTTCTTTTCTTAAAGAAGAAATTGAGCGATATAAAAAAATGGACTACACCATTGTTTTGCAGTCTAGCAATTCAATGGGAAGTAAAACATTGGAGGATGTTTTAGAGGAATACCAGATCAAATTGGATTCCAGAGATAAGTCAAGTATCTGTAAAGAATCTGTAAACTTGATTGAGGGTAATCTAAGACATGGTTTTCATTTTGTAGATGAAAAAATTCTCCTGATTACTGAACATGAGATTTTTCAAAAGAAATTAAAACGTCGTTTTAGAAGACAACATGCTTCAAATGCAGAGCGATTAAAAGATTATAATGAACTTGAAAAAGGGGACTACGTTGTTCACCATATCCATGGAATTGGTCAATATCTAGGAATTGAAACAATTGAAATCAAAGGGATTCACCGTGATTATGTCAGTGTTCAATATCAAAATGGGGATCAAATCTCCATCCCAGTAGAGCAGATTCAGTTACTGTCCAAATATGTTTCAAGTGATGGGAAAGCGCCAAAACTTAATAAATTAAATGACGGGCATTTTAAAAAGGCCAAGCAAAAAGTTAAGAACCAGGTAGAGGATATAGCTGACGATTTAATTAAACTCTATTCTGAACGTAGTCAGTTGAAGGGTTTTGCTTTCTCAGCTGATGATGAAGATCAACATGCTTTTGATGATGCCTTCCCTTATGTTGAAACGGATGATCAACTTCGTAGTATTGAGGAAATCAAGAGAGATATGCAGGATTCTCATCCCATGGATCGACTTTTAGTTGGGGATGTTGGTTTTGGAAAGACTGAAGTTGCAATGCGTGCAGCCTTTAAGGCGGTCAATGATCACAAACAGGTGGTCGTTCTAGTTCCAACGACGGTTTTAGCGCAACAGCACTATACGAATTTTAAGGAACGATTCCAAAATTTTGCTGTTAATATTGATGTGTTGAGTCGCTTTAGAAGTAAAAAAGAGCAGGCAGAGACACTTGAAAAATTAAAGAATGGTCAAGTCGATATTTTGATTGGAACGCATCGTGTTTTGTCAAAAGATGTTGTGTTTTCAGATTTGGGCTTGATGATTATTGATGAGGAACAACGATTTGGTGTCAAGCATAAGGAAACTTTGAAAGAACTGAAAAAACAAGTAGATGTTCTAACCTTGACAGCAACGCCGATTCCTCGTACTCTTCATATGTCTATGCTGGGAATCCGAGATTTGTCTGTTATTGAAACTCCTCCAACCAATCGCTATCCTGTTCAAACCTATGTATTGGAGAAGAATGATAGTGTGATTCGTGATGCTGTCTTGCGTGAAATGGAGCGTGGAGGTCAAGTTTACTATCTTTACAATAAAGTTGACACGATTGACCAGAAGGTCTCAGAATTACAGGAGTTGATTCCAGAGGCTTCTATTGGGTATGTTCATGGACAAATGAGTGAAATTCAGTTAGAAAATACTCTACTGGACTTTATTGAAGGTCAGTATGATATTTTGGTGACAACTACTATTATTGAAACAGGAGTGGACATTCCAAACGCCAATACCTTATTTATTGAAAATGCAGATCATATGGGCTTGTCAACCTTGTATCAATTAAGAGGAAGAGTCGGTCGTAGCAATCGCATTGCTTATGCCTATCTTATGTATCGTCCAGAAAAATCAATCAGTGAAGTCTCTGAAAAGAGATTAGAAGCGATTAAGGGATTTACAGAATTGGGCTCTGGATTTAAGATTGCGATGCGAGATCTTTCGATTCGTGGTGCAGGAAATCTATTAGGAAAATCGCAGTCTGGTTTCATTGATTCTGTTGGTTTTGAATTGTATTCGCAGTTATTAGAGGAAGCTATTGCTAAACGTAACGGCAATGGGAATACAAGAACCAAAGGAAATGCTGAGTTGATTTTACAAATCGATGCCTATCTTCCTGACACTTATATTTCTGATCAACGACATAAAATTGAGATTTACAAGAAAATTCGTCAAATTGACAACCGTGTCAACTATGAAGAATTACAAGAAGAATTGATGGACCGCTTTGGAGAATATCCAGACGTAGTAGCCTATCTTTTAGAGATTGGTTTGGTCAAATCATACTTGGATAAGGTCTTTGTAGAACGTGTGGAGAGAAAAGAAAATAAGATTACAGTTCAATTTGAAAAAGTTACTCAACGACTGTTCTTGGCTCAAGATTATTTTAAAGCCTTATCCGCAACGAACTTAAAGGCAGCTATAGCTGAGAATAAGGGATTAATGGAAGTCGTATTTGATGTCCGAAACAAGAAGGATTATGAAATTTTAGAAGGTCTGCTGATTTTTGGAGAAAATTTATTAGAGATAAAAGAATCAAAGGAAGCTAATTCTCTTTGACGTTTTTCTTCTATAAAAGGGATAAAAATGGTACAATAATAATTTGAGGTAATAAAAATGAGATTAGACAAGTATTTAAAAGTATCACGAATTATTAAGCGTCGCACGGTCGCAAAAGAAGTAGCAGATAAAGGTAGAATCAAGGTGAACGGAATCTTGGCCAAAAGTTCAACGGATTTAAAAGTTGATGACCAAGTTGAAATTCGCTTTGGAAATAAGTTGTTGCTTATTAAAGTACTAGAGATGAAAGATAGTACAAAAAAAGAAGATGCAGCAGGCATGTACGAAATTCTCAGTGAAACACGGGTAGAAGAAAATGTCTAAAAATATTGTACAGATGAATAATTCTTTTATTCAAAATGAACATCAACGTCGTCGTTACCTGATGAAAGAGAGACAAAAACGAAATCGCTTTATGGGTTGGGTCCTTATTTTGATGATCTTGTTGTTTATTTTACCAACTTATAACTTGGCTCAAAGCTATGATCAGTTACTGCAACGCCGCCAGCAATTGACAGAGTTGAAAGAGCAGTACCAAACTCTTAGTGATGAAAAGGATAAGGAATCTGCTTTTGCTGCAAAGTTGAAAGATGAAGACTATGTAGCAAAATATGCACGCGCCAAGTACTATTACTCAAAGAAACGAGAAGCAATTTATACCATTCCTGATTTGCTTCCGAGGTAATGTCATGGAAAATTTATTAGAAGTTGTTGAGCAGTTTTTAAGTTTATCAGATGAAAAATTAGAGGAATTAGCAACTAAAAATCATTTATTACGATTACAAGAAGAAAGGGAAGGGAAGAATGCGTAAGTTCTTAGTAGTGTTATCGCTACTATCTGTTTTTATCATAACTTCAAGAGTAGTTAGCACAGAAAAACAGCTTCCTTACTCTTCACAAGAAATTTATTATCTAACTGAGTCTGATCATGGATTCTACTATAAAGAAACCCTTGAATCGCCAATGGTTTATAGAGAAACGGCTATCTATGCAAATGAGGATTTGATTAAGGAGTCTGGAAAATTGACTCCTGGAACCACCTTTAAAATCGTAGAATGGCGTTTGAATAGACAAGGTATTCCTGTTTTTAAATTAGATAATCATCAGTTTATCGTTGCAGATAAGCGCTTGGTCTATGATCAAAGTCAAGTTCAAACTCAAAATAGACAAGTATGGTTGGACTCGGGTTTTGTCATCTATAACAGTCCTTATGGTGCTAAAGAAATTTCTTCATTCCTCTCTCCCTATCAACGCGTAACAGTGGATAGAACCCTCTTTGCTGAGGGACAAGAATTTCTTCATATTGATCAAATTGGGTGGGTATCAAAAGAGTTCGTCTCAGAAGAAGATAATCGTATCCAGAAGGTTCAAGAAGTCTTGTCAAGCAACTATCAGAATGAAAATTATTCTATTTATGTTAAACAGCTGAGTACAGGAAAAGAAGCTGGGGTGAATGAAGACAGCAAACTCTATGCAGCTAGCATCTTGAAGCTAGCCTATCTTTATTACGCTCAAGATAAGATAAATCAAGGGGAATATACGCTGAACAGTAACTTCAAGTATATCCCAGAGGTAAATAGCTTTCCCGGATCCTATAAACCAGAAGGTAGTGGTAGTTTACCTAAAACAGGAGACAACAAAGATTACAGTCTCCAACAGCTAATTACCAAGATAACAAAGGAGTCTGACAATGTTGCTCATAATATTTTAGGTTATTATGTGACCAATCAATCTGACGGGGCTTTTAAAGAGAAAATGTCTACTATTATGGGTGAAAATTGGGATGTGAATGATAAATTAACTTCTTCAAAAATGGCTGGAAAGGTCATGGAAGCTATTTATAATCAGAATGGCTTTGTACTAGAGTCTCTAAGTAAGACGAATTTTGATAACCAACGAATTGCGAAAGGTGTTTCGGTTAAGGTAGCTCATAAAATTGGAGATGCTGACGAGTTCAAACATGATACTGCCATTGTCTTTACAGACTCACCTTTCATTCTCTCTATTTTCACTAAAAATTCTGATTATGACACCATTGCTAAGATAGCTAAGGATGTCTATGAGGTTCTAAAATGAAGGACCAGGATTTTTTAAATCATTTTCTCCAAAAAGAGTATTTCAAAAAACATTCTAAGGTCGTATTAGCTCTGTCTGGTGGATTGGATTCGATGTTTTTATTCCAGCTATTGTCTACTTATCAAAATGAGTTGGGAATTGAGTTGATTTTAGCACATGTCAATCACAAGCAGAGAAGTGAGTCTGACTGGGAGGAAAATGAACTAAGAAAGTTAGCTGATGCAGCTGGACTTCCTATTTATATCACAAGCTTTTCAGGAGACTTTTCAGAAGCGCGTGCTCGAGAGTTTCGTTATGATTTTTTTAGGAAAATCATGAAAGAGGTTGGAGCGACAGCCTTGGTTACTGCTCATCATGCGGATGATCAGGTTGAAACGATTTTGATGCGGTTCATTCGCGGAAGTCGGCTACGTCATTTAACAGGAATAAAAGAAAGTCAAGTCGTTGATGATATTGAAATCATCCGTCCCTTGTTGCATTTTCATAAAAAAGATTTTCCACTAATTTTTCATTTCGAAGATCAAACAAATCAGGAAAATACCTATTTTCGCAATCGTATTCGAAATAGGTATTTACCAGAACTTGAAAAAGAAAATCCTCGTCTTAAATCCGCCCTTTTAGATTTAGGAAGGGAGATTTCAGATTACCAAGTAGCCATAACGGAGCTTTCTAAACAGATTGATGTGGAAGATTTGAATGAGCTCTTTTCATACTCTCAACAAACTCAAGGGGTCTTGCTTCAGAACTATCTCAATCAATTTCCTGACTTAAATCTTACGAAAGCTCAGTTTGCAGAAGTTCGACAGATTTTAGCAACTAAAAGTCAATATCGTCACTCACTGAAAAATGGTTATGAATTGATCAAAGAGTATCAGAATTTTCGAGTTTGCAAAATCAGTCTACAGGCTGATGAAAAGAAAGATGAACTTGTGTTACACTATCAAAATCAAGTTCGATATATGGGTTATTTATTTTCTTTTGGTATCCCTGTTGAAGGGGACGCTGTTCAAAAAGTAACGGTTTCACGGGAAACACCTGTATATATTAGATGTCGAAAATCTGGCGATGTTCTTATCCTGAATGGGCACCGAAAGAAACTGAGACGTTTATTTATAGATTTGAAAATCCCTATTGAAAAACGAAAAACAACCCCTATTATTGAGCAATTTGGAGAAATTGTCTCAATTTTGGGAATTGCTATCAGTGATTTGAGTAAAAACACGAAAAATGATATAATGAACACTGTACTTTATATAGAAAAAATAGATAGGTAAAAAGATGTTAGAACACGATATTGAAAAAATCCTCGTTTCACATGATGAAATTACAGAAGCAGCTAAAAAGCTAGGTGCGCAACTAACAAAAGAATATGAGGGGAAAAATCCAATTCTTGTTGGAATTTTGAAAGGATCGATTCCTTTTATGGCTGAATTGGTCAAACATATTGATACGCATATTGAGATGGACTTCATGATGGTATCTAGTTACCATGGTGGAACAGCAAGTAGTGGTGTCATCAATATCAAGCAAGACGTGACTCAAGATATCAAAGGAAGACATGTTTTATTTGTAGAGGATATCATCGATACAGGTCAAACTTTGAAGAATTTGAAAGATATGTTTATTGCAAGAGAGGCAGCTTCGGTTAAAATTGCGACTTTGTTGGACAAACCAGAGGGACGTGTTGTTGAAATTGAAGCGGATTATACTTGCTTTACTATTCCAAATGAGTTTGTAGTAGGTTATGGTTTGGACTACAAAGAAAATTATCGTAATCTTCCTTATGTTGGAGTGTTGAAAGAGGAAGTTTATTCAAATTAGAAAGATCTATCTTTAATGAAAAAACAAAATAATGGTTTAGTTAGAAATCCATTTCTATACTTGTTAATTATCTTCTTCCTTGTGACAGGATTCCAGTATTTTTACTCTGGAAATACTGCTGGACGAAGCGAAAAAATTAACTATACAGAATTGGTAAAAGAAATTACAGCAGACAATGTAAAAGAATTGACCTATCAGCCAAATGGTAGCATCATTGAGGTGTCTGGTGTTTATAAAAATCCTAAGACTAGTAAAGAAGAAACAGGGATTCAATTTTTCACTCCTACTGCTACAAAAGTAGAAAGATTCTCAAGTACCATTCTTCCGTCGGATTCAACAGTTTCAGAATTGCAAAAGCTTGCTTCTGAACATCAGGCTGAGGTAACAGTCAAACATGAGAGTTCAAGTGGTATGTGGATCAATATCCTTGTTTCTGTTGTGCCATTTGCTATTCTCTTCTTCTTCCTATTCTCTATGATGGGAAATATGGGAGGAAATAATAGTAGAAATCCAATGAGTTTTGGACGTAGCAAGGCCAAAGCTGCTAATAAAGAAGATATCAAGGTACGATTCTCAGATGTTGCGGGTGCCGAGGAAGAAAAACAAGAATTAGTAGAAGTTGTTGAATTCCTAAAAGATCCAAAACGATTTACAAAACTTGGTGCGCGTATTCCTGCGGGTGTTCTTTTGGAGGGACCTCCAGGGACAGGTAAGACTTTACTTGCTAAGGCAGTTGCTGGGGAAGCAGGAGTTCCATTCTTTAGCATCTCAGGTTCTGACTTTGTAGAAATGTTTGTCGGAGTTGGTGCAAGTCGTGTTCGTTCTCTTTTTGAGGATGCAAAAAAAGCAGCGCCAGCTATCATCTTTATCGATGAAATTGATGCTGTTGGTCGCCAACGTGGTGTCGGTCTCGGTGGAGGAAATGATGAACGTGAACAAACCTTGAACCAACTCTTGATTGAAATGGATGGTTTTGAGGGCAATGAAGGAATCATCGTTATCGCTGCGACGAACCGTTCAGATGTTCTAGATCCAGCTCTTCTCCGCCCAGGACGTTTCGATAGAAAAGTCTTGGTTGGTCGTCCTGATGTTAAAGGTCGTGAAGCAATCTTGAAAGTTCACGCTAAAAATAAACCTCTGGCAGACGATGTTGATTTGAAACTAGTTGCCCAACAAACCCCAGGTTTTGTTGGTGCTGACTTGGAAAATGTTCTAAACGAGGCGGCTTTGGTTGCTGCCCGTCGCAACAAGTCAGTCATTGATGCTTCAGATATTGATGAGGCAGAGGACAGAGTGATTGCGGGACCATCTAAGAAAGATAAAACAGTATCACAAAGAGAACGTGAATTAGTTGCTTACCACGAGGCTGGACATACAATTGTTGGTTTAGTCTTGTCAAATGCTCGTGTTGTTCATAAAGTGACCATTGTGCCACGTGGACGTGCAGGCGGATACATGATTGCACTTCCTAAAGAAGACCAAATGCTTCTTTCTAAAGAAGATATGAAAGAGCAATTGGCAGGTTTGATGGGTGGTCGTGTAGCTGAAGAGATTATCTTTAATGTCCAAACTACAGGAGCTTCCAATGACTTTGAACAAGCTACACAGATGGCGCGTGCAATGGTTACTGAATACGGTATGAGTGAAAAACTTGGTCCAGTTCAATACGAAGGTAATCATGCTATGTTTGGTGCACAAAGTCCTCAAAAATCAATTTCAGAGCAAACAGCCTATGAGATTGATGAGGAAGTGCGTTCATTATTAAATGAAGCACGAAACAAAGCAGCTGAAATTATTCAATCAAATCGTGAAACCCACAAGTTGATTGCAGAAGCCTTGTTGAAATACGAAACATTGGATAGTACACAGATTAAATCTCTTTACGAAACAGGAAAAATGCCTGAGACTGTAGAAGAGGAATCTCATGCACTATCTTATGATGAAGTAAAATCAAAAATGAGTGAAGAAAAATAACCCCAGAGAGACCTTGTCTCTCTTTTTATGTGCCGTTGAGAGAGGAAGAAGTATAGAATAGAGGAAATAGACCATGGGTTCGTGCATTTTGTTAAACTAAATGCAGAAAGGAGAGGCCTATGAATCTAAAAGAGTTGTATGAAGAAAGTAAAGGGATTGTCCATAAGTGCCGCAAAGAATACCATTTACATCTGTGGGAGAAAGAGGACTGGGATCAGGAGGGGATGCTGTGCCTGTATGAGCTAGTGAACCAGCATCCAGAGTTACTAGAGGGTGAGCGTCATCGACTATATGTCTGCTTTAAAACCAAATTCCGCAATCGCATCCTAGACTACATCCGTAAACAGGAAAGTCACAAGCGCCGTTTCGACAAAGAGCCTTATGAGGAGGTGAGCGAAATCAGCCATCGCCTAGGAGAAAAAGGCCTGAGACTGGATGATTATTATCTCTTTCATGAGCTTCTAAAGAATTACAAGGCAAGTCAGGGGAAAGAAAAACAAGAACAACTAGAACGCCTGATGGGAGGAGAATGTTTCAAAGGACGCAAGGCACTTCTAGGAGAATTAAGAGTGGTATTGAGTGATTTTAGATAAACTGAAAATAGGCAAAAAAGTCCTTGACAAAGTGTAAAAAGTAGGTATAATAGAAAGAGTTGAAAAGCTCAAGGTCCGTTGGTCAAGGGGTTAAGACACCGCCTTTTCACGGCGGTAACACGGGTTCGAATCCCGTACGGACTATGGGTGTATCGCAGGGATGAAAAAATTAAAAAAAGTTTCAAAAAAGTGTTGACATAGGTCAACAGCTGTGATATACTAATATAGTTGTCGCTTGAGAGAAATTGAGTGACAAAGACCTTTGAAAACTGAACAAGACGAACCAATGTGCAGGGCACTATAACAAAGGTTATAGTACTGAACAATGAAAAAAACAATAAATCTGTCAGTGACAGAAATGAGTGAGAACTCAAACTTTTAATGAGAGTTTGATCCTGGCTCAGGA